>NZ_JBHWWZ010000018.1:0-96138 GCF_042730275.1 Rhodococcus sp. NPDC060086 | reverse complement strand
CGGCAGCACACGCTGCCGGGCCTTGTTGCTGTGATGTCAGGTCGTCAGGAATCGAGTCCGTAGGGGTCGACCGGCAGGGCCTCGTTCATCGAGGCGTCGGCGTAGCCGCGACAGTAGTCCCAGGTGACGTACGCGTCGGGGGCCGGATCGAAGGCGGGCTCGTGGGGGCGGACCGTCCCGTCGACGAGCAGTTGAAGCAGGTTCGCGCGGAGCATGTCCCAGTCGTGGTAGTGCTCCTGATGGCAATCCTCACAACACACGACGAGGCCGCGGACTCCACGTGGAGCCAGCAACGCCTCGTATACCGCGAGGTCGGCAAGGTCTTCTTCGACCGCGAGCCGTTCGGCAGGGTCCAGGGGCTGGCCCGGCTCGATCGCGTCCAATGCTGCGGACGGATCGTCGGGATCTCCTGCAAACGGATCCGGTGGCAGACCGGGGGGCAACTGATCACGCACGCCACCACGGTACGCAGTTCGAGGGGGTCCGCGCCAGCCGTCCAGCGTGGACACGCCGATGAACGGCGCGTATTCGAGAGATCTCGAGCACGCCGGCACGGGTTGCGGCGAGTTGCGTAGTTGCAAACAGATACCATGGTCGTCGACGGCTTCGCCAGAGGTGGCGTCGTCGTTTTACATAATCCCGTTGTTTCGCATAATCCCACTGCCGGACGGTCCGTCCGTCCGCACCCATCGATCACCACGGAGGGTCCGAACCGCATGAGTAGTACCGGAGGGCATGTGCACACCGGCGGTGACGACCCGAACAAGGTCGCAATGCTCGGTCTGACCTTCGACGATGTGCTGCTGCTGCCCGCGGCGTCGGACATCGTTCCGAACAGGGTCGACACCTCGAGTCAGCTCACCCGCGAGATCCGCCTGCGGATCCCGCTGGTCAGTTCCGCCATGGACACGGTCACCGAATCCCGCATGGCCATCGCCATGGCGCGAGCAGGTGGCATGGGCGTCCTGCACCGAAACATGCCTGCCGAGACGCAGGCAGCGCAGATCGAGACCGTCAAACGCTCGGAAGCGGGCATGGTCACCGACCCGGTGACCTGCAAGCCCACCGACACCCTTGCCGACGTCGACGCGAAGTGCGCGCGTTTCCGGATCTCGGGACTGCCGGTGACCGACGACGCGAACCAGCTCGTCGGCATCATCACGAACCGCGACATGCGGTTCGAGGTGGATCAGAACCGTCCGGTCGCCGAAGTGATGACCAAGGCACCGCTCGTCACCGCGAGTGAAGGCGTGACGGCGGAGGCCGCACTCGGCCTTCTGCGCCGCCACAAGATCGAGAAACTGCCGATCGTCGACGGGCAGGGCAAGCTCACCGGCCTGATCACGGTCAAGGACTTCGTCAAGACCGAGCAGCATCCCCATGCCACGAAGGACCGCGACGGACGGCTGCTCGTCGGTGCTGCCGTCGGTGTCGGCGACGAAGCCTGGACCCGCGCGATGACGCTGACCGACGCCGGAGTCGACGTGCTCGTGGTCGACAGCGCCCACGGGCATTCCGCCGGGGTTCTGGCCATGATCTCGAAGCTCAAGGCGGAGGTCGGTGACCGCGTGCAGATCATCGGCGGAAACGTTGCCACCCGCGCTGGAGCCACTGCGCTCATCGAGGCCGGTGTCGATGCCGTCAAGGTCGGTGTCGGGCCGGGCTCGATCTGTACGACCCGTGTCATCGCAGGTGTGGGCGCTCCGCAGATCACGGCGATCCTCGAAGCCACCGCTGCCGCGACGGCGCTCGGCGTCCCCGTGATCGCCGATGGTGGCCTGCAGTTCTCGGGCGACGTCGCGAAGGCTCTCGCTGCCGGCGCGTCCACCGCCATGCTGGGCTCGCTTCTCGCCGGGACAGCCGAATCGCCGGGCGAGTTGATTCTCGTCAACGGCAAGCAGTTCAAGAGCTACCGCGGGATGGGTTCACTCGGCGCCATGCAGACCCGTGGCCAGGCCAAGTCGTATTCCAAGGACCGCTACTTCCAGGACGACGTTCTGTCGGAAGACAAGCTCGTCCCGGAAGGTATCGAAGGCCGGGTGCCGTTCCGCGGACCGCTGCAGCAGGTTACCCACCAGCTCATCGGTGGTCTGCGTGCAGCCATGGGCTACACCGGAGCGTCGACCATCGAGGAACTGCAACGCGCCCAGTTCGTGCAGATCACCGCTGCGGGACTCAAGGAGAGCCATCCGCACGACATCACGATCACTGCCGAGGCGCCGAACTACGCCGCCCGCTAGGTTCGACGCGTTCGCAGCAGATCCCGTCTCGGTCGACGGGACAACCGCATTCTCACGAGAAAGGGGCGCGCGTGCGCGACCTCGTTGAAATCGGCATGGGCCGGACGGCCCGCCGCACGTACGAGCTGGACGATGTGGACATCGTGCCATCCCGTCGTACCCGGTCGTCGAAAGAGGTGTCGACCACGTGGCAGATCGACGCCTACCGCTTCGACATCCCCGTGCTCGCGCATCCGACCGACGCCCTCGTGTCGCCGGCCTTCGCCGTGGAGCTCGGCAAGGCCGGTGGCCTCGGTGTGATCAACGGTGAGGGGCTGTGGGGTCGGCACGCCGACGTCGAGGCCGTGATCGCCCGTCTCGTCGGCATCGCCGAGAGCGATCCCGATCCGAGCGCAGCCATCGCATACCTGCAGGAGCTGCATGCGGCCCCGCTGCAGCCGGCCCTGCTGGCTGCGGCCGTCGCACAGGTCCGTGACGCGGGTGTCACCACCGCGGTGCGTGTGAGCCCGCAGAATGCTCGGGCGTTGACGCCGGAGCTGGTCAAAGCAGGCGTCGACCTGTTGGTCGTGCACGGCACGATCATTTCCGCGGAACACGTGGCGCACGGTGACAGCGAACCGCTCAACCTGAAGACATTCATCTCCGAACTCGATGTGCCGGTCGTGGCGGGTGGGGTGAGCGATCACCGCACGGCGCTGCATCTGATGCGCACGGGTGCCGCCGGTGTCATCGTCGGTTTCGGGTCGACGCACGGCGCGACGACCACCAGCGCGTCGCTCGGGATCGGGGTGCCCATGGCCACCGCGATCGCGGATGCTGCTGCAGCTCGTCGCGACTACCTGGACGAGACCGGGGGACGTTACGTCCACGTCATTGCCGACGGCGACATCGAGACCTCCGGCGACCTCGCGAAGGCGATCGCGTGCGGTGCCGACGCTGCGGTGTTGGGCGCGCCACTCGCGATCGCGGCCGAGGCCCCGGGCCAGGGATGGTACTGGCCGTCCGCCGCCGCGCATCCGTCGCTTCCGCGTGGCGCTGCGCTCCAGGTTGCCTACGATGAGCGGCCGAGCCTCGAGCGTGTCCTGACCGGACCGTCCGACGACCCGTACGGATCGCTCAACTTCGTCGGTGGTCTGCGACGGGCGATGGCGAAGTCGGGTTACTCGGATCTCAAGGAGTTCCAGAAGGTCGGGTTGTCGGTGCGCGCCTGATCTGATTCCGCTGCTGTGTGGTGGCCGAATGTGACATTGTGTGCGTTGAAGTGCGCGAATGTGACATTCGGCCACTGTCGTATGGAGCGACCTACAATTTATGACACCCGCAGTAACGGCTAAGATGGCCCTTGTGTGCATGGTCACCGGCGGCGGTGCATACTGGCCGGTAACAACGCAGGTTCGGCGGAGGTGCTCCAATGGGTGAACAACGGGTCGTGGACTACGACGTACTGATCGTCGGGTCGGGTTTCGGTGGCAGTGTGACCGCGTTGCGGCTGGTCGAGAAGGGATACAAGGTCGGCATTCTCGAAGCCGGTCGTCGATTCGCCGACGCGGACTTCGCCAAGACCAGCTGGGATCTGAAACGCTTCCTCTGGGCGCCGAAGCTCGGATGCTTCGGCATTCAGAGGGTCCATCTCCTCCGTGACTGCCTGATCCTCGCGGGAGCGGGCGTCGGGGGTGGCTCGCTCAACTACGCCAACACGCTGTACAAGCCGCCGGCCGCGTTCTTCCAGGATCAGCAGTGGGCGGACATCACCGACTGGCACGACGAACTGAGTCCGTTCTACGACCAGGCGCGACGCATGCTCGGCGTGGTGCAGTATCACCGCATGACCGCTGCCGACAAGGTCATCAAGGAAGTTGCCGACGACATGGGCGTCGGCGACACGTTCATCCAGACGCCGGTGGGGGTGTACTTCGGTGAACCCGGTAGAACCGTCCCGGACCCGTACTTCGGCGGCGCAGGCCCGGACCGTGCCGGCTGCATCGAATGCGGCGAATGCATGACCGGGTGCCGCCACGGAGCGAAGAACACCCTGATCAAGAACTACCTCGGGCTCGCCGAGCGCGCGGGTGCGGACATCCTCCCCATGACCACCGTGACCGATCTGCGCGAAAGCCCGGACGGCACCTGGACGGTGCGCACCGAACGCACCGGCGCGCTGGTGCGCAAGTCCCGACGGGACTTCACCGCGTCACATGTCGTGCTGGCCGCCGGGACCTGGGGCACCCAGCACCTGCTGCACCACCTCAAGGACACCGGGGCCCTGCCCGAGCTGTCCGACCGCGTCGGTGAACTCACCCGCACGAATTCCGAGTCCATCGTCGGCGCGGGCAAACTGAAGGTCGATCCCGAGATGGATCTGACCGAAGGTGTCGCGATCACCTCGTCGTTCCACCCCACCTCGGACACCCACATCGAACCCGTCCGGTACGGCAAGGGTTCCAACGCCATGGGACTGCTGCAGACACTGATGACCGACGGCGGCGGCCCGGTACCCCGTTGGGTGAAGTTCCTCGGACAGGTCGCTAAGAATCCCGCCAAGATGCTGCGGATGTTGTCGGTGAAGGATTGGAGCGAGCGGACCATCATCGCTCTGGTGATGCAGAACCTGGACAACTCCATCACCACCTACACCAAGAAGGGTGTGTTCGGTCGCCGCAAGGTCACCAGTAAGCAGGGCCACGGGGAGCCGAACCCGACGTGGATCCCGGCCGGAAACGAGGCGACGCGTCGGATCGCAGAGAAGATCGACGGTATCGCCGGCGGTACCTGGGGCGAGATCTTCAATATCCCGCTCACCGCGCACTTCCTCGGAGGTGCAGTCATCGGAACCGACCCGGAGCACGGCGTCATCGATCCGTACCACCGGGTGTACGGCTACCCGACCCTGAGCGTGGTCGACGGCGCCGCCGTCTCGGCGAACCTCGGCGTCAATCCTTCACTGACCATCGCGGCGCAGGCCGAGCGTGCCGCTGCGCTGTGGCCGAACAAAGGTGAACAGGACCTGCGCCCTGCACAGGGTGAGCCGTACGGCCGGGTACAACCGATCACGCCGAACAGTCCCGTCGTGCCGGAGGGCGCTCCCGGCGCGCTGTCTCTGCCGATCGTCGAGATCACCGGTGGAGCGGGAGTGGCCTGAGCGCCACGACATATGTGATCTACGCGGGACCTGAGCGGCCGCGTCCGGATGTCCGGGCGCGGCCGCTTAGACTGTTCGAGTGTCGCAAACCCAGCAGTCCCGGCCCGTACTCGTCGTCGACTTCGGAGCCCAGTACGCACAGCTGATCGCACGACGCGTGCGCGAGGCCAAGGTCTATTCGGAAGTTGTTCCGCACACCACGAGCGTCGAAGAGATCGCGGCCAAGGAACCCCTCGCGGTGATCCTGTCCGGCGGCCCTTCGAGCGTGTACGAGGACGGCGCCCCGGAACTCGACCCGAAACTGTTCGACCTGGACATTCCGGTGTTCGGAATCTGCTACGGCTTCCAGGCCATGGCGAATGCCCTCGGAGGAACGGTCGCGCACACCGGAGCCCGCGAGTACGGCCGCACCGACCTGTCGGTGTCCGGCGGTGTGTTGCACGACGGTCTGCCCGCGACACAGCCGGTGTGGATGAGCCACGGTGACGGCGTGACCGTCGCACCCGAAGGATTCGAGGTGACCGCCACCAGCGCAGGCGCACCCGTCGCCGCGTTCGAGGACCGCGCGCGCCGCCTCGCCGGTGTCCAGTACCACCCCGAGGTGCTGCATTCGCCGCACGGACAGCAGGTCCTGAGCCGGTTCCTGCACGAGATCGCGGGCATCCCCGGCGCGTGGACCGCCGCCAACATCGCGGACTCGCTCATCGAGCAGGTGCGCGAGCAGGTCGGCGACGGCCGCGCGATCTGCGGACTGTCCGGTGGTGTCGATTCCGCGGTCGCGGCCGCGCTGGTGCAGCGCGCCATCGGCGACCGGCTGACGTGCGTGTTCGTCGACCACGGACTCATGCGCGAAGGTGAACGGCAGCAGGTCGAGAAGGACTTCGTCGCGGCCACCGGGGCCCGCCTCATCACCGTCGACGCATCGGAGACGTTCCTGCGCGAACTGTCCGGCGTCACCGACCCCGAGACCAAGCGCAAGATCATCGGTCGCGAGTTCATCCGCAGCTTCGAAGGCGCAGTGTCCGAGGTTCTCGGCGAGGGCGCATCGAAGGGCGAGAAGGTCGAGTTCCTGGTGCAGGGCACTCTGTACCCCGACGTCGTCGAATCCGGCGGCGGATCCGGGACCGCGAACATCAAGAGCCACCACAACGTCGGCGGGCTCCCCGAAGACCTCAAGTTCGCGCTCGTCGAGCCGCTGCGCCTGCTCTTCAAGGACGAGGTGCGCGCGGTCGGCCGTCAGTTGGGACTGCCCGAGGAGATCGTGGGCCGTCAGCCATTCCCCGGTCCCGGCCTCGGTATCCGCATCATCGGTGAAGTCACCCGCGACCGTCTCGAGATCCTGCGGCACGCCGATTCGATCGCGCGTGAGGAACTGACCTCCGCCGGTCTGGACGGTCAGATCTGGCAGTGCCCGGTGGTGCTGCTCGCCGACGTGCGCAGCGTCGGTGTTCAGGGCGACGGCCGCACCTACGGTCATCCGATCGTGCTGCGTCCGGTGTCCAGTGAGGACGCGATGACCGCCGACTGGACGCGCCTGCCCTACGAGACCCTCGAACGGATCTCCACGCGCATCACCAACGAGGTGGCCGACGTCAACCGCGTGGTGCTCGACGTGACGAGCAAGCCGCCGGGAACCATCGAGTGGGAGTGACGACACGATCCGTGTCGTGAGACACGCCTGTGCCCCGGACCGTCATGGTCCGGGGCACAGGCGTTCTCGTCTCTAGTGATGGTTCTTTCTGCGTCCCGGCGCCAGTACGAGGATCGCGCCGATGACGATCGCGGCGGCGACGAGGATCCAGCCCATGTCGAGCGTGGCAAGGAAGTCGAGGCGGAAGGGGCCGACCAGGGCCCATGCGCTGACCGCCAGTGCGGCGATCGCGGATAGCAGCAGCAGGATCGAGGGTCCGCGTCGCGCGCGTGTCGTGTCCGTGCCGGTGTCGTCGGCTCCGGCGTCGAATGTGGTGTCGAAGTCAGCCACGACGCACCTCCGTGCTTCCCATAACGGTGTTGATATCGATGGACAGGACCGGTCCGCCGGGTCCGTCGGCTCCGCCGTCGAGGCCCTGTGGCATGCACGGGGACGCGGCCTTCGACGTGCACGTGATGTCGACGTCGAGGTCCGGAGGCAGATGGATCTGCGTGGAGGCGAGCCGGGTGTCGATCATGATCGCGTGATCCTGCGTCAGCTCGAGGTTGCGCAGATCGAGCTCGAGATCTCCGAGCTGCACGGCGTATTCGGACTCCAATTCGGCGGCGGTCAGCGGTGCGAAACGTTGTTCACCCGACGATTCGATCTGGATCGGTCCGACGAGTGACCCCAGGATCACGAACCCCATCAGCGGACCCGTCACCACGAGCAGGCCGTATCCGCGATGCATGAACGCACCCAGTAGAAGACCCAGGCCGATCATCGCGAGGGCAATCGCTCCGATGCGTGCGGGGGTGAGCCACTCGATGTCGGTGGAGACTGCGACAGTCCCGGCAGCTGCTGCGGCCAGCACCGCGAATCCGAGGATCGTGGTGGTCAGCCGTGAGCGCGGCTTCTTCTCGACGGGAACTGGCGAGTGCGTCGGTGACGGCTCGGGAAGATCCCATGCAAATGGGGCGACGCCGAGGGGGTCCCACGAGGGCGGAGTGCCACTGCCGGTCGAGAAGGTCTGCCCCTGCACTTGTGTGGTGTCCGAGGACCGGGGTGTGTCCTTCGACAGCGAGACGGTGCTGTCGGTCCCACTGCTGTCGGTCTGATTGCTATCGGTTGCACGGCTATCGGTCTCTCGCGGCGCGGTCGTAGGTTCGGACGCGAACGGAGCTTGGAACGGCGTCTGCGTGAACGGTGTCTGCGTGAACGGCGTCTGGAACGGTTGTCCGAACTGCTGCTGAGGAAACATGGTGCGGTGGAAAGAGAACCCGCCGACCGGTGGTGGAAGCGTCGGAGGCTCGGGCCGGCGCTGGTACAGCAACCACCACCCGCCCAGCATCAGCACCATGCTGATGAATCCTGATCCGCCCGAGCCGACACCGACCGGGCCGACGGCACTCGCCGCGATGGCGAGCGCGACGAGAAGCACGATCACCTTGGTACTCGAATCGGAGCTGTGCCCGCGGCCGACGAGCGATTCGATCGCCGACACCTGATCGCCGTGGCGGGTGAACAGGACCCACGCCGCTAGATACAGCACGATTCCGGCGCCACCGAAGAGCGCTGACACGACGAACGCTATCCGCACCAGCACCGGATCGATGCCGTACCGCACACCGATACCTGCGCACACACCGGCGACGTGCCCCTGCTCGGGCAACCGCACAGGGCGGGTACGCCACATATCCGTGAGTTGTTCTGGGAAGGTTCGCGTGGTCATGGCATCCATCCTGGCGGCCGAGACTGTTTCGCACATCAGGGACGAACCCTGATTTCGTGGCCGTGGTCGGGGGCCTCGACCTCAGGGTCGATCCCCGATGCCCCAGGTCGGCACATCGTGTCAGTATCGAAGTGTGGACCTCGTATCCGGATTACCCGTGCCTGTCGACCGTCTCGAACGGAGAGTCGGCGGTCGAGTCGTCGGTGGGGTCGCGGGTGGACTTGCCGACCATCTCGATATCGACGTCACCAAGGTACGTGTCGCGTTCACGGTGCTCGCCGCTCTCGGCGGGCTGGGCATCGTCGCCTACGGGCTGTTGTGGATGTTCGTTCCGCCCGGAGACGACACGGATCGGCCGTCCGGGACGGAACGCCGACGCGCCGTGGGACTTGCGGTCATGGGTATCGCGCTCGCCATCGGACTGTCGTGGCTGTTCAGCGGAGGTGCGGCCTCGGCGATAGCGCCGGTGGTCGTGGTGTCGGTGGGAGCGGCTCTCGTCTGGAGGGAGTTCGATGCCGAAGGCCCCCGCTCGGTGTTCGGTCTGCCTGCGAAACCGACCGTGCTCGCGTGGGCGCGAGTCCTCGGAGGCCTCACCCTCGTGGTGACCGGCCTCGGGGTCGTCGTCCTTGCTCAAGTGGACGTCGAGGCGCTGCGGTCGTCGTTGCTCGCCGTCATCGTCACGTTGGTGGGGGCCGTGCTGCTGTCGGTACCGCTGTGGATCCGTATGTGGCGTGCCCTGGAGACCGAGCGTGCGGCGCGAGTCCGCACCGAAGAGCGCGACGAGATCGCCTCGCACCTGCACGATTCGGTCTTGCAGACGTTGGCGCTGATCCAGAAACAGGCGGACAGCCCGCAGGAGGTCGTGCGGCTCGCGCGCAGTCAGGAACGTGAATTGCGACGCTGGCTCTTCGGCGGCGACGAGACCCCGCGCACGTCCCTGGCGGAAGCGTTGCGCACCATCGCAGGGGAAGTGGAGGACCAGCGCGGTGTGTCCGTGGCTCCCGTGATCGTCGGCGACGTGGCACCCGACGACGAAGACGTATCGGCCGAAGCGCTCACGGCGGTGCTCGGCGCCACCAGGGAGGCTCTGGTCAACGCTGCGAAGCATGCGCAGGTCGACAATATCGACCTGTTCGTGGAGGTCGAACCTCACGAGATCAGCGTGTTCGTCCGCGATCGCGGTGTCGGTTTCGATCCGGACGTAGTGCCGGAAGACCGGCAGGGTCTGGCACGTTCGATCAGGGCGCGCATCGAACGACGCGGCGGACGCACCGTGGTCAAGACTGCACTCGGGAAGGGCACCGAGATCCGCATCCACATGCCGCGATCCGGTGCGGGGCACGCCGAGGAGACGACCCCGCAAGAGCCAACCCCGCAAGAGGCGACCTTAGAGTGGGAGGCGACACATCCCCACCACGAGGAGCAGCCCCAGTGAGTTCGACTCCGGCGATATCGTCCGAGATCTCCGAATCGACCCGGCGGTTCCGGGTCTTCCTCGTCGACGATCACGCGGTGTTCAGGTCAGGCGTCCGAACCGAATTGGGACGCGAACACGACATGGAGATCGTCGGTGAAGCCGGCGGTGTGGCGGAGGCGGTGGCCGGGATCGAGTCGACGAAACCCGATGTGGTGCTGCTCGACGTGCACATGCCCGAGGGGGGTGGGGTCGCAGTTCTCGGCCGCATCGACCCGGGCTCGGTGTGTTTGGCACTGAGCGTGTCCGATGCCGCGGAGGACGTCATCGCGGTGATCAGGGCGGGCGCCCGCGGCTATGTCACCAAGACGATCTCCGGTCCGGACCTCGCCGACGCCGTACGACGGGTGGCCGGGGGAGATGCGGTGTTCAGCCCCCGGCTGGCCGGGTTCGTGTTGGATTCGTTCACCGGTAGGTCCACCGCGCCGGAGCCCCCGCTGGACCCTGAACTCGATTCGCTGACCCCTCGCGAACTCGAGGTGCTGCGACTGCTCGCCCGCGGGTACACATACCGCGAGATCGCCGAGGAACTCGTGATTTCGGTGAAGACCGTCGAGACGCATGCGTCGAATGTGTTGCGGAAGACGCAGCAGTCCAACCGTAATGCGCTCACCCGGTGGGCGCATCGGCGGCGTATCGACTGAGACAGGGCGGGATGTCGGCCGACTCCGTCAGTGCGTGACGAGGCGTGCGGTGCTCTTCGCCTCGATCGCCTCTGTCACGTTGTCGATGCCGGACCGGACGGTGGCGCCGTATCCGTCGTCGGCGAGGGCGTCGACGTAGATGCGTGCCGCGGTGAGGTGCTCGGTAGCGGCATCGAAATCGCCCAGGCGCCGGTGGTCGTCGGCGAGATTGAGGTGCAGCGACGGATAGAACCCTCGGATCTGCAGCGAGGCATGCTCCTGCTGCACTCGGGTGTCGTCGAGAGAATCGGCGGCCTCGAGTGCCCGGAGATCCCACGTGAGGGAAGTGGCAGCATCGTCGTACAGATCGGCCAGGAAGTGCGCGAGAGTGCAGCGGTGTAGTGCATCGCCGTCGGGTCCGATGTCGTCCCAGAGGTTTTCGAGATTCAGGCGTGCGGCGGCGGTATCGCCGGAACGGCCTGCAGTGACGGCGTCGGTGATGGCGACCATGGTCGGATCGGGTGTGGTCGGATCGGGTGTGGCCACGGGTCTCCTCGGTACTGTGTCGCTGGATGTGACGGAAGAGTGGCACACGGCACCGACACAGTGCGGGGATCAGGCCACGAGGAATGCGATGACGAGCGCGACGACCAACGCCACCAGAACGATCGCCGCCATCGCCGCCATCGCCAGCGGTGCATACGCGAGGACCTTCTCCTGCGTCGATTCCGGGAGTTCGCCCTTGGGGATCAGGCGGTCGAGCACATCGGCCACCCACGACGTGGACGAACCACGGTCGCGGGCCCGCGGTGGTGTGGGCATGTTCAGGGGCTGGTCCATGAACGAACTGCGGGGACGTGTCTGGTCGTCGACCGGAGACGAGCGTTGCGCCCAGGACGGGACGGTGCCGTCCTGGGAAACGATGGGCCTGCCGCGGAGCATGGCCGGGTTCCCTCCGGGGCCGAGGACCACCGCGGTGAGACGATCGCGTGCCTCGATCATCGTCGGCCGGCGCGACGGGTCGGGTTCGAGCATGGTGAGCAGGGTGTCGGTGAGGAGCCCGGTTTTTTTGGGCGGGATGATCTCGGCGCGAGCAACACGGTGCAGTAGCGCTATCGAATCCGTCTCGTAGCCGAACGGTGGCTGCCCCTCGATCGCGGTGTAGAGGGTGGCGCCGAGGGAGAACACGTCGCTGGCCTCGGTGGGATCGCTGCCCCGAGCGACCTCGGGTGCGAAATACGCGGGAGTGCCGATGATCACGCTGGACGGATCGTTGTCGCCCTTGGCTCGTGCGATGCCGAAGTCGCTGATCTTCACGACACCGGCGTCGTGGCCGCGTTCGGCGATGAGAATGTTGCCGGGCTTGACGTCGCGATGCACGATGCCGGCGTCGTGGGCGGCGGCGAGAGCGTCGGCGACATCGGCGCCGATCTGCGCGACCACGTACGGCGGCAGGGTGTCGATCGCGTTCATGACCTGAGCGAGGCTGCGGGACGGCAGATGCTCCATGACCAGCCACGGTTCGCCGTAGTGGAGCGCGACGTCGTACATGGAGATCGCGTGCTCGTGGGTGAGCTGGGCAGCGACCCGGCCTTCGCGGAGAGCGCGTCGGCGGATTTCCTCGGCGGCGGCGGGGTCGAGGTCTGCGGTGGAGATCACCTGCTTGACGGCCACGTTCCGCCCGAGTCGGTTGTCGCGAGCGAGCCATACGGCGCCCATGCCTCCGCCACCGAGCTTGGAATCGAGTCGATATCGCCCGGCCACCAGGTGATCCGGACCGACGACCTTTCCTTCTCGTTCCCGTTCTGCCACCTCACGAGGGTAATCGATTCGGGGGGATACCTCGGGAGGTCGACGGGTCGAGGTGGGGTTGATCACTTGACGGCCGGTGCCGATATCGGGTCTACTGGAGGGGTTCGAAAATACGTTCGAATCAATCGAGCTGGGCCGCGTCTTCCCCGTGGTCGGCAGGTCGTGAGTACATGCGACAGGCGGATGACAGGGGTGTATGTGGGCAAAGTGGCCGAATTTCCGGTCGGTGAAGATCCGGTCGGCAGTGAAGAACCGAGCCGAGCGGAACGGATCGAGACGCTGAGGCGCCGGATCTCCGCGGTTCCGGCGAAGGGGGAGGTCTCCGCGCCTGCTCCGGCGCACAGTCCGGTCGAGCGACTGCTTCCGGTGCCGGAACCCCTCGTCGAACTGCTTCCGCGCGGAGGGCTGGTCCGCGGCACCGTGGTGTCCGTGTCGGGGTCGGCGTCGTTGCTGTTGGGAATGGTGGCGGCGGTGACGGCAGCGGGCGGGCACGCCGCAGTCATCGGCCAACGGCGACTCGGGTTGCTCGCGGCAGCGGAGATGGGAGCCCGGTTGAATCGGGTGGCGGTGATCCCGGACCCGGGCCCCGATCCGGTCGAGATCGCGACGGTACTGCTCGACGGTCTGGACCTGGTGGTGCTCGGCCTGGAGGGAAAGTCGGTTCCGCCATCGAGGGCCCGTGTCGTCGCCGCTCGTGTGCGGAGCAAGGGTGCGGTCCTGGTGGTCACCGACGGGCATTGGGACGGCGCGCAGGTGCGTCTCGAAGCGAAGGTGAGCGGTTACGAGGGATTGACCGGACCCGGGCGGACGCGGCTGTGCGGTACCAAGCTGTCGGTGCGGGCACTGGGGCGCGCCGCCGCTCCGCGGGACGCGTGCATCGACGTCTGTGCCGGACCGGACGGTGTGCGGTGGACCTCCGGTGAGCGACGGCGAACCGATTCCGGTCCGAACCTCGAAGCGGCCTCGAATCTCGAGGTGGCCCGGTGACCAGGGCAGGCCGGCCGACGTCGCGCGTTGTGGCGGTGTGGTGCCCGGACTGGCCCGCGGTGGCCGCGGCTGCGGCAGCGGGCATCCCCGCCACCACGCCGATCGCTGTGGTGTCCGCGAATCGGGTGGTTGCATGTTCGGAATCGGCGCGGGCAGCCGGTGTCGTACGCGGCTCGGTGCGCCGCGAAGCTCAAGGCCGATGTCCTGAATTACATGTGGCACAGAATGATCCGGACCGGGATGCGCGACTGTTCGAACCTGTGGTCGCGGCGGTCGACGCGGCCGCCCCCGGCGTCGAGGTGTTGCGTCCGGGCCTCGTAGTTCTCGCGGCGCGTGGCGTCGTGCGATGGTTCGGATCGGAGGAGACCGCGGCCGAACGCCTTGTCGACGAGGTTGCATCCGTCGGAGTGGAATGCCAGGTGGGTGTCGCCGACGAACTGTCCACCGCGGTGCTCGCCGCGCGCCGGGCCGCGTTGGTGCCGAGCGGTGGCGGCCCCGGGTTCCTCGCTCCGCTGCCGATTTCTCAGCTGTCGGTGGAGCCGGCGCTGGCCGCTCCGGAACGGGCAGAACTGGTGGATCTGCTTCGGCGGCTCGGGGTGCGCACGATCGGGGCGTTTGCGGCGCTGTCCGTATCCGATGTGGCGTCGAGGTTCGGTGCCGACGCAGTGGCGGCACACCGAAGTGCGCGTGGACTACCGGAGCGCCCGCCGTCTGGGCGTGCAGTTCCTCCCGATCTCACCGTGGAGCACGCGTGCGACCCCCCGGTCGAGCGAGTGGACACCGCGGCGTTCATCGGCCGGATGCTTGCCGAACTGCTGCACACCCGTCTTGCCGCAGCGAATGTGGCCTGCACTCGGCTGCTCGTGTCGGCCCGCACCGGTAACGGAGAGGAACTGACGCGGACGTGGCGTTGTGCCGAGCCGCTGACGCCGGAGGGGACCGCCGACAGGGTGCGCTGGCAACTCGACGGCTGGCTCACCGGACGCAGCGCCGACCGCCCCACCGCAGGGGTCACGATGTTGCGTCTCGAGCCCGTGGAAGTGGTGGCCTCCGGAGCCTTGCAGTTGGGCCTGTGGGGCGGCGTCGGAGACGAGGACGAACGGGCACGACGCGCGCTGGTCCGGGTGCAGGGTCTGCTCGGCGGTGATGCGGTCCGGGTAGGAGTGCTCAGCGGTGGGCGCGGCCCCGCCGAACGAATCACGCTCGTCCCGGTGGGGGAGGAGGCGGTGCCGTCGTCGGATCCGAATGCGCCCTGGCCGGGTCGGTTACCGCCACCGGCTCCGGCCATGGTGCTGCACGTGCCGCCGCCGATCAGGGTGGACGACGACGTGGGTGAGGCGGTGACGATCACCGAGCGGGGTCTGCTCAGCGGTCGACCGGCACAGTTGCGATGGGGAAGTCGCAGCTGGCAGGTGATCGGATGGGCCGGGCCCTGGCCGGCGGACGAATACTGGTGGGATCCCGAGACCGCACGCGATGTCGCGCGGCTGCAGGTGTTGCTCAGTGGAGCGCCGGCCCTGCTGATCATCCACGGGGCCGACGGCTGGCGGGTGGAGGGTGTCTACGACTGACTAGGCTCGTCGATCGTGGACACCTCTGCGCTCACGGCGACGCCCAACGGTGTCGTCATCGCCTACCGGGACTCGGCACCTCGCGGTGCAGGCAGCGGTGAAGGCAAGGGCGTTCCGGTCATGTTGGTGCACGGCATGGGCGGCGACGCGCGCACGTGGGACCGGTTCGCCCGGCGGCTGACCGCCGCCGGGCGCCGGGTCGTCGCTGTCGATCTGCGCGGGCACGGGCGCAGCGCTCGCACGTCGTCGTACCGGTTCTCCGAGTTCGCCGCCGATGTCGCCGGATTGTGTGAGCACCTGGGTATCGACGCGGTCGATCTGGTGGGGCATTCCCTCGGTGGGCATACCGGGTCGCTGATGGCGCAGCAGTACCCGGGGTTGGTGCGCAGGCTCGTCCTCGAAGAAGCACCGCTGCCGTTGCGTGAGCACGATCCGGTTCCGGAGATACCGTCGCACCGGCCCACTCCCGCGGAGCTGTGGCACGCCATGACCAGCATGGCGCGCAATCCGCGGGCGGTGTTCGCGTTCGATCGGTCGATGACCGAATCCGTGATATCTCAATTCCGCACCCCGAATCCGATGTGGTGGGAGGAACTTCCGGGACTGAAGTCTCCGACGTTGCTGCTGCGCGGGGTGCATCGTGGCAGCATGGTCGATCCACATCTTCTTGCCGACGCGCTGTCACTGCTCCCGAACGGTGCGGTGCGGGAGATCCCGTGCGGGCACAGTATTCATCGCGATCGGTCTGCAGAATTCGCGGGGACAGTGTTGCCCTTCCTCACCGACTGAGCTCGCCGAACCTGGCCTACGATCGGGGGCATGGCCTTGTCTTCGCCCGACCGGAAGCTTCTCGCGACCTCCGCTCTGTTCGTCGTCTCGCAGGCGAACATCGCCCGCGTCCTCGGTTCCACCGCGCTGACCGTCGGCACGGTGCAGACGACGTTCTCGGCATCGAAGTACCGGAAGATCCTCGATAGTCTCGGACCAGCCGAACTCTCCCGCTACCGAGAGCACTACTACTGGGACATGTTCCATCCGCTGACCTTCGCCGTGGCGTTGAGAGCAGGCGCGCGCGCACTCGACCACCATCGGCCGCTGTCGCCGGTCGTGCGCACACTCCTGCTCACCGCGCCCGTAGCCGCTGCGGCAGGCGACTATGCGGAGAACATCAGCGGCCTGTACCTGCTCGATCACCGCGACAAGATCACCGACGATACGGTGCGCGCGGCATCCACGATCAGCGTCACCAAGTGGACGCTCGCAGTCGGCTGCCTCGCGTACCTCTCCCAGGGTTTCCTCAGGATCTGGGCACAGGCGGGGCTCCGGCGTCTGCGTCGCACTCGTTGACATCCTCGCCGCTCGACTTTCTTCGGTTGTGCGGGCAGGACACAATGGCGACGTGACCACCGCTGCCCCCACTTGCTCTGCGCTGTCCGCCGTCGACGAACCGTTGCCCGGTACCACCGCCACCGCCCCGGGGTACGTGTGCCTGGAGTTCTCGTCTGCCTGGGGACGCGATGTACTCGACGGCACTGCGCTCGGCGCGGAGTTGTCGAGTGAGCTCTCGGCCCGCGCGGATGCGGCAGGGGTACGGATCATGTTCATCCGGCGTCCGGGCCGCGATACAGCGCGTCCGACGAAAACCGTGCTCGTCGCCCGCACCGAACCGGGTGATGCGTGGTGTGAACGCCTCGAGATCACCGATCCCGCGGAGTTGCTCGAGATCGTGCCGCGCGTGGTAGCAGGACCCCCTCCGGGACTGGGTGAGGCGGTGTCCGAGCCGATCGTGCTCGTCTGTGCGCACGGCAAGCGCGACCAGTGCTGTGCCGTCCTCGGGCGCCCGATTGCAGCGGCGCTACAGACGGAATTCCCGGGCTCGGTATGGGAGTGCTCTCACACCGGCGGGCATCGGTTCGCTCCGTCGATGATCCTGCTACCGACCGGCTGTTCGTACGGCCGCCTCGATGCCGCGCAGAGCGTCGAGGCGGTGCACGCGGCCGCACGTGGTGAGGTGTACGCGACCGGGTTGCGTGGTCGCAGTACCTGGGGAGCGGCGGGTCAGGTTGCCGAACTCGCGGTCCGTGACGTTGTCGGAGACCACTCGACGGATGCCTTCACCGTCGACGAGACCGGAACGGAACTGCTGGTGCGGCACCGCGACGGCCGGACCTGGCGGGTCGACGTCGAGACCCGGGAGCTTCCCGCCCGACCCGCGAGTTGCGGTGCCGCACCCAAACCGGTGCGTCCGGTGGTCGCGACGAAGGTCACCGCGCCGTAGACCTCGACGACCAGGATGGATGACCAGTCGGCCGCTCGTGCCATCCCGGACGAGGCCGGGGCGACCTCACTTGTCCACCTCCGCAGGCAGCGATATCAAGACATCCTCCCGGTGCATGGCGAATCTGAACCCGGATCGACCACCATCACGTTTGCGGCCCACGGCGAAGACCTCGATACCATCGCACAGCACACCAGTGCAGGAATGCCTGACAAAGCTTCAGCCCCCAGAGAGCGCGCAGACCTGCAACTCTCAGTCCATATAGGCGGCCGCACCGCCATCGGTGGGCTGAATCAAAGGTGGGCCACGCGGCCTTCTCGGATCGCCGACGACCTCACATAGTCATGTCGGCGTAGCGCCAGCGCGTCGGGCGCAGCGTGTAGCGCACCTCTCCGTGCAAGTGCGCGCGGGAAAACTCGAGAAACTGCGCCAGTGCATCGCCCGACAAGTAGCGGGCCGCCATTTCTTCTTGGTCGTCGAATGTTGTGGGGCGAGAGGAGACGAGTTCGAGATCCACTGACACGTACCGCAGCATCGGGCTCACTGTGTCTACGACCATCGTCGCATGCCCCGTGCGACGAAGCGCCCGGGCCTTACGGCTCGACTCTGGCGTGTTGATCCACACCTCCCCGCCCGGCGTGTACGAGTACCAGATCGGCACCGCCGCGGGCGGACCGGAACGGACCTCTACCGCGAAGACTCCGACATGCGGTTCGGCGAAAAACCTTTGCGCAGCTGATTCGTCAAAGCTCATGGCTTCACCTTACGGTTGCGGCTCAGCACATTCGCTGATTGACTTCCTCCCCCGCGTGAACGCGGAGGATTCCTACGCAGCCTCACCATCCGGCAAGATCTGTTCAGCGGGTTCCTGCTTCACCGGGTCCGCGCATGCAAGCACACGTCTTACGCTCCCTCCACAAGCGTTTACCCTCTCCACCAGCCCAGCGGCGAGCAACACATTCACAGCAGCGTTATAGTCCCGATCCAGCACCAACCCACACGACGAGCACACCCACACCCGCACACCCAACGGCTTCTTCCCGTCCCGCACCCCGCAGCCCGCGCACACCTGCGACGTCGGTTCCCACCGGCCGATCGTGTGCACCACCGCGCCATACCGGGCGGCTTTCTCCTCGATCAACCGCCTGAGCATCGACCAGCCGGCATCGTGCACCGACTTCGCCACCCTCGTTCGCGCCAAACCCGCCACCGACAACCCCTCGAGGGCAACCGCGTGGTTCTCGCGGACCAACCTCAATGCCAGCTTGTGATGGTGATCCAGGCGCGTCTCGCGCACCTTCCGGTGCGCCGCAGCGACCTTCCGGCGAGCCTTGTCCCGATTCTTCGACCCACGTTCGGTGCGTGAATACGCCCGTTGGGCGCGGCCCAGACGCCGTTCCTTCGACCGCAACCAGCGAGGATTGTCGATCTTCTCGCGAGTACCGTCGTCGTACACGATCACCGCAAGGTCAGTGAGACCGACGTCAATGCCCGCGCATCGGGCCGGCGCCGACTGAGGGACAACCACAACGGGCACGGGCACGGGCTCGTCGACCACGAACGACACATAGTGCCGGCCGTCGGCCTCCCGGATCACCGTCACACTCGACGGGTCCGCCGGCAACGGCCGCGACGACTCGTACCGGATCCGCCCGATCTTCGGCAACCGGACCAGGCCGATACCACCGCCCGGCTCGAGAACCGAGAACCCGGCGTTGCGGGTGAAACGGGGGGACTGTCGGAATAACGGTGGATTCGACCTTGGTCTGACACGCCAGGCGTGAGCCTGGCGGGAAGGATCGATGATGACCGAGACACTGGAACCCATGGCTACCGAGGTGGATCCACAGCAGCTCGCCGAGCAGCTCCTGGCCCAGGCCAAGGAGCAAGGTATCGACTTGATGGGCCCGAACGGCCTGCTCAACCAGTTGACGAAGAACGTGCTCGAAACCGCACTGGATGCGGAAATGACCGAGCACCTCGGCTACGACAAACACGACCCCGCAGGTCGAGGCAGCGGCAACTCCCGTAACGGAACCCGATCGAAGACCGTCCTGACCGAGATCGGACCGGTCGAGATCGAGGTTCCCAGAGACACCGATGCCTCGTTCGACCCGCAGATCGTCAAGAAACGCCAACGACGCCTGACCGGGGTGGACGAGATCGTCCTGTCGTTGAGCGCGAAAGGGCTGACGACCGGGGAGATCGCCGCTCACTTCGCCGACGTCTACGGGGCGAGCGTTTCGAAGGACACGATTAGCCGGATCACCGACAAGGTCATCTCCGAGATGACCGAATGGGCAAATCGTCCGCTCGATCGGGTCTATCCGGTGATATTCATCGATGCAATCCACGTCAAGATCCGCGACGGGCAGGTCGCCAACCGGCCCGTATACGTCGCGATCGGGGTCACGACCTCGGGTGAACGCGACATCCTCGGCTTATGGGCCGGTGACGGCGGCGAGGGCGCAAAGTTCTGGCTTGCCGTGTTGACGGAGATCAAGAATCGTGGGGTGGCCGATGTGTGCATCGTGGTCTGCGACGGGCTCAAGGGCCTGCCCGACGCGATCGCGGCGGTCTGGGATCTGGCGGTGGTGCAGACCTGCATTATTCACTTGATTCGCAACACCTTCCGATATTCGTCACGGAAGTACTGGGACGAGATGAGCCGGGATCTGCGGCCCGTGTACACCGCACCGTCGGAGTCCGCGGCCAAGGAACGGTTCACCGAGTTCGCGGGCAAGTGGGGCAACCAGTACCCGGCGATCGTCCGACTCTGGGAGAACGCGTGGAGCGAGTTCATTCCGTTCCTCGACTACGACGTCGAGATCCGCCGGGTGATCTGCTCGACCAACGCAATCGAGTCGGTCAATGCCCGTTACCGGCGTGCAGTTCGGGCCCGCGGACACTTCCCGACCGAGCAGGCCGCCCTCAAATGCCTCTACCTCGCCACCCGGGCACTGGACCCCAGTGGCAAGGGAAGAGCACGATGGGCAATGAGGTGGAAGCCTGCCTTGAACGCCTTCGCGATTACCTTCGAAGGCCGCATCACACCGAGTGGAATCTGACTGATGCCAAGGCGGATCCACCGTTCATCGGACACTCCCGAAACGGGCAGACTGGCGATGTGTCCGCCTCTTGAAGCGTGGCGCACCGACCTTGCGTCCTTTGCGTTTGCCGGTGCGGGAATCGAAAAAGTTCGCGTACGCGCGATGCAGGTCTGCGAGGGACTGCTGCAACGGCACCGAGGACACCTCAGCCAGCCAGGCTCTCTCCGGGGTGCTTTTCGCGATAGTCAGCGCCGCCGACAACTCGCTTTTGCCGGGCACAGGGTTTCCGGCTTTGCGGGCGGACTCGCGGGCGGCAAGCGCGTCGTTGAATACCACCCGGCAGCACCCGAACAGTTGAGACAGCGCCCTGTGCTGTTCCCCTGTGGGGTAGGCGCGGTAGCGGTATCGCTTGAGCACACCAGCACGATAGCATTTGGTGTCATGACTGATGTTGACCTTGTCCGACGTGGAAGACATGCTCTCTGGGATTGTCATGTACATTTGGTGTTTGTCACAAAATTCCGCCGGGGCGCGTTCACCGGACCGATCTTGGCGGACTGCGAGAAGATCATGCGGAAAGTGTGCGCGGACTTCGGCTGCGAGCTGCGGGAGTTCAACGGCGAGGACGACCACGTGCACCTGCTCGTCGGCTTCCCCGCCACCGTGCAGCTGTCGAAGCTGGTGAATTCGCTCAAAGGCGTGTCATCGCGGCACTTGCGGCGCGATCACGCGGAGCACCTTTCCCGGTACCTGTGGGGTGGGCATCTATGGTCCCGTTCCTATTACTGCGGGACTGCGGGCGGCGCGCCGTTGTCGGTGATTGCCGAGTACGTGAAGTCTCAACGGCGCCCTGAGTGACGGTGATTCACCTCCACCGTGAACGATGGAGCACTCTCACCGAGATCGGTAGAGGACAGCTTCGGTCCGGTGATACGTGACGTCTTAACGTAGTGTCGGCTTCGCGCGCCAGGACGGTCATGTCGCTAGTGCCCCAGCCCGGCCTTCTCGTGGACCTTCTTCATCCACTGCGGCGCCCACCAGTTGGCCTCGCCCATGAGTTTGATCAGCGATGGCACCAGCAGCATGCGCACGACGGTCGCATCGATGATCAGGGCGATGATCATGCCGACACCGAGGAAACGCATGATCGACAACCCCGAGATGGTGAACGCACCGGTCACCACGATCAACAGCAACGCTGCGGATGTGACCACACGTCCGGTGCGCGAGATGCCGTACTCGACCGCTTCTTCCGTCGTCGCTCCCGCCGCGCGCGCTTCGACCATGCGCGACATCAGGAACACCTCGTAGTCGGTCGACAGGCCGAACACCACGGCGAGGATCAGCACGACGAATGTCGGTTCCAGCTCGTTGGGCACCACGTCGAGAAGCGACGCGCCGTACCCGAGTTGGAACACCCAGGTGAGCACACCGAAGGTCGCTGCGAGACTCAGGCCGGCCATCAGCACCGCCTTGATCGGCAGCACCACCGATCCGAATGCGAGGAACAGCAGGATCAGGGTCGAGACCACCATGATCAGGACCATCCACGGCAGTGCATCGGAGACTGCAGTATTGGCGTCGTCGACGAGTGCCCGGCCGCCGCCGACGAGCAGTTCCGTGCCGTCCGGGACGGGGATCGTCCGTAGTTCGTCGGTGATCTCACTGGCCCGGTCGGTGCCGTCCACGCCCTGCGCGTAGACGGCCTGCACCACGGCGACGTCGTCCTGCTGTCCGACAGTGATGACCTGTGAGATCCCGTCGATGCCGGCGACCTCGCGAGACACCGCACGGATGGCATCGGAGTCGGTGGCTTGTCCGCCTTCGTCGCGCAGGACGAGCGTCGGGCCGTTGCCCGTACTCGGGAATTCATCGAGAAGCGTCTGCGTCGCTGTGCGCGCCGCACTACCTTCGGGCAACGCGGTGTATTCGACCTCGCCGAACTGGGCCTGGAGTACCGGCGTAGCGAGGAACAGCAGGCCCGCGGTGATGGTGATCGCGATGATGGCGGGGCGTTTCATGACCTTGCGGACGAGACCACCCCAGAACGTGCGTGCGCGGGCCTCGCTGCGTGTCGAGGCTTCGCGGTCCCAGGTCCAGGCGTTGATGCGGTGGCCGAGGAGCGCGAGCACTGCAGGAACCGCCGTCAGCGACAGGACGGCCGCGCTGAACACCGAGGCCATCGCTCCCAGACCGAGCGATCGGAGCACGGCCTGCGGGAAGACGAGCATGCCTGCGAAGGCACAGATGAGCAGGGCTGCCGAGAACATCACGGTGCGGCCCGCGGTCAGCATCGTTCGTTTCGTCGCGGCGGCGGGGTCCGACCCGGATGCGAGTTCCTCGCGGTACCGGCTGACGATGAACAGGCCGTAGTCGATCGCCAGACCGAGGCCGATCAGCGACGTGATGTTGAGCGCGTACGACGACACCTCGGTGACCGTCGACAACAGGCGCAGCGTCGCGAGCGACGAGAAGATGGCCAGCACGCCGACGAAGACGGGGACGGCTGCGGCCACCACACCACCGAAGATGAGGACGAGCAGAATGAGCGTCACGGGGATGGCGATTGCCTCGGCCTTGATGAGGTCACGCTCGAGGGTGTGTGTGAATTCGATGGAGACGACGGTGTTGCCCGCGAACTGCGATTCGACTCCTGGCACCTCGAGTGTGTCGAGGGCCGACTGGAAGTCGGCTGCCGTCACACCCGAATTCGTGCCGAGCGTGATGGTTGCCGCCACGCTTCGCTGGTCCGTCGAGAGCAACAGTTGATTCGTCGGGGGCGGTGCCGTCCAGTAGGTCGTGATGGCCTCGGACGGATACTGCTCGTCGAACGCGGCGAGTGTCTGCTCGATGTCGGGCCGGATGTCGTCGATGGTGCCGCCCTCGGGGGCGGTGTACATCGCGATGATGTCGGCAGTCTGCGACCCGAATGTGTCGTAGATGATCTGCTGGGCCTGCATGGCTTCACTGTCGGCGACGTAGTAACCGGCGCTGGACAGTTTGCCGAACACACCGATGCCCCATGCCCCTGCAAGGAGAACGACGAGCAGGACGATGGCGAGGACCCACCGGCTTCTCGTCACGACGATCTCGGCCCAACGATTCATACGTACTCCCGGTTCGCTCGGTGCTGCCGAACGGCAACTGTAATCGCGAGCGGACCGTAGGTGATCTTCGGTGGGTGAGAGAGGGCCGGGCGGGAAGAAGCCGGGCGGACCGACGCGCCGGATGCCTCACGGCACGGGGCGCGACGTGGTTCCAGCCGGACGGTATTCCACGAAGGCAATTCACATTGGCTCCGGGGCGTACGCGGCGCGTCGATCCGAATGGGTCAACGCGGTCGCACGAGAATCTATTCCGAGAGCTCCGTTGTGCGACGAGGCGCACACGTGCCTACCCGGTGTGGTCCCCTCCGCTGTGGCCTGAGTGGTTGTCGTGGGCCGAGTGGATGGGAAGGACGCCGACTTCGTCGACCTCATCGGCGCCGACGACCACGAACTGACCCATCATGCCGTCGTCCTCGTGCCGGAGCAGATGGCAGTGGTACATGTACGGAATGGTGGGGTCGGTGTGGTCGGCGAACCGCATGAGCAGTCGCACTGTGGTGCCGGGTGGAACGTAGACGGTGTCCTTCCTGCCGGTCAGCGTCGGATGATCGGCAGGCATCCCGGTTGCGTCGACCACCTGGAACTGCACGTCGTGGACGTGGAAGTTGTGGACCATCCCGCTCACGTTGTCGATCTCCCACAGTTCGGTGGTGCCGGCGACGACGACCTCGTCGATGCGGTTCATGTCCATCTTCGAACCGTTGATCTCGGTGGTGCTCGTGAGGTCGAAGGAGCGTGTGACGGTCGGCTCGCCGAGATCGTCCAGCGTCGCCAGGCGATCCGGGACCGCCTCGTTCGATTCGAGAGTGGCGGCGGCACGTAACTCGAGAACGTCGAAGCTGTCGTCGCCGCCGGAGAATCGGGTCTGCCAGAAGTCGGCGCGCAGGTCGGGCGGGGTACTGCGGAGCACGTTCCGGGTTCCGGCGGGTGCCTCGACGATGATCTCCGCTCGTTCGCCGGGGGAGAGCTGGAGGCTGCGGAGCGCGACGGGTGATTCCAGGAGACCTCCGTCGGTGCCGACCAGATCGAACGGCAGCCCAGTGTCGAACGAGAAGTTGTAGATGCGTGCGTTCGATGCGTTGAGCAGACGCAGCCGGACGCGTTCGGTGGTCACGTCCAGGAAAGCGCCGGGGGTGCCGTTGACGAGGATCTCGTCGCCGAGTGTCCCGACGTTGGCGAAGACGGCGCCGTCCTCGTCGAGTTGGTTTCCATTGAACTTCTTGTCCTGCACGATCACCGGGATGTCGTCGACACCGTACTCGTCGGGGAGCGCAGGTCCGTCCTGGTCGTCGACGAGGAACATGCCCGCGAGACCTCGGTACACGTGCGAGGCCGTCGAGCCGTGCAGATGCGGGTGGTACCAGAGGCTTGCGGCAGGCTGATCGATCGTCCAGTGCGGAGACCAGGTGGCGCCGGGTTCGACCGTCTGGTGGGGGCCGCCATCCATCGCGGCGGGCAGATGCATCCCGTGCCAGTGCAGCGTGCTCATCTCGCCGACCTCGTTGGTCACGTTCACCCGGACGTTCTCACCGCGCTCGGCACGCAGGGTCGGGCCGAGGTAGTCGCCGTTCACGCCCCAGGTCTGTGTATCGGGCCCGTGCCCCAGGTCGCTGGTGCCGCGCTGCATGGTCAGGTCGAACACGCGAGTCCCGTCGTCGGCGACCGTGCTCTCCGCGAGTGGGGGGATCTGCACCGGCCGGTCGAACGTCACCTGACCCGTCGTGTCGATCGAGGTGGTGTTCCAGAAGTAGAGACCGACTGCCGCTGCGCCGAGGATCAAGGTCATACCGACCGCGAACGAGGTCGCCACGATCCGCCCGAGTAATTTCACACCTTCGATCGTGGTCGTCGTCGCGTATCGGCACATCAGGTGTGGCACCCGATCTTCGGATCGGGGATGTCCCCTACCGGCGCTGTGATCACAGGAGAAGCCCTTCTGTATGTGCAGTCGAGTGGCTGAGGTCCGTGATCAGGCCTGCACCGAATCGAAAGAGCCGAACATGAGCGAGATCGACGAACTGCGGGCGTCTTCGATGCCGTGCCGCACATCGAGGTCGACGGCGACGAGGCGACCGGCCGCAGCTACGCGCTCAACATCCGTTGGACGCTGACGCCGACCGGTTCTGGGTCGCCCGGGTCTCGGCCGATACCTGGCGTCGGGTTCGCATCTCCGGCGGGTGGCGCATCGCCGAACGGATCAACGCGAACGTCGACGGCACCGCCGAACATCGGGAGATGCTTGCCCCGGCCGACGAGTGAGTCCGGCGATAGAGTCGATTCATGCGTATTCATCTCGGTCCCGGACGTGACGATCATCTTGCGAACGCGATCGTCGAGGGTGGGGGCACGCTCGTCGGACTCGACGACGCGGACGCCCTCGTGTGGGACGGCGGTCCCGACGACTTCCCGACGGATCTGCCCGACGGGATCCGCCTGGTGCAGCTCACCTACGCGGGCATCGAACCGTTCTTCCGGGCGGGCCTGATCGACGATCGTCGCCTCTGGGCGAATGCGTCCGGTGTGTATGCCGACAACGTCGCCGAGTACGCCGTGGGGGGCCTGCTCGTGGGATTGCGGCAGTTCCACTCCTCGCTGGCGGCGAAGAGCTGGCGCAAGGACGACATCGATCCGCGGGTGCGGACACTCCACGGCGCGACCGTCGCGATCGTCGGGTGCGGCGGGATCGGCCGGGCCATGATCCCGCGGCTGCACGCTCTCGGTGCGGAGGTGGTGGCGGTCAACCGGTCAGGTCGCCCGGTCGATGGGGCGAAGGTGACGCTGCCGTCTGCCCGGACCGGTGAAGTGTGGTCCATGGCAGACCATTTCGTGATCGCTGCTCCCGCGACCGAGGACACCGATCGTCTCGTCGACACCGCTGTGCTGGAAGCAATGCCCGACACCTCGTGGCTCGTGAACGTTGCGCGCGGCAATCTCGTCGACACCGACGCACTCGTCGATGCGTTGCGTGCGGAGAAGATCGCCGGTGCAGTGCTCGACGTGACCGATCCCGAACCCCTGCCCGACGGTCATCCGCTGTGGGATCTCGACAACGTCGTGATCACTCCGCACATCGCCAACACCCGAAGCCACCTGACCGAGAATTTCGCGCCGACGCTGCGGGAGAACGTGCGCCGGTTCATCGCGGGGGAGGAGTTGCTCGCTCGGGTCGAGCCGAGCGCCGGGTACTGACAGGCAGGGCTGCGGTACCTGTGTCGAGATCGATGCCGAACGGGGGAGCCCCCGTGGAGTGGTCCTGTCGCGACGTCTGCTGCCGGTGCTGCTCCTCGACGACGTGCTGGTACGCGGGCGACAGGAACGATTGCATCTCCCCGAACACGCCGGCGCTCGTGCCTGCGGGGCGGTTGCGGTCGCGCCAGTAGACCCAACCGCGCCGTTCGGCGAACAGGCCGAGACGATCGATCGCGAACACGAGCAGCAGCACAGTGACGATTCCCACGACGGTGTACACGAGGTGCTCCTTCGGTGATGGTCCGTTTCGACGATACATGCTCGAACATATGTACGATTGATGAAAAGTGTGGCATCGGAGGTGGAGATGGGATGGAGCAACGGGCCGCCGACCTGGTCCGAAATGGAGCGTGTGCTGTCCGGTCGGCCTGCTTCGGTGTACCCCGGCGACGGCAGCGACGCCCCCGCCTGGTCGCGCACCCGACCCGACTACGAGGGGGGAGTGCAACTACCCGCCGGTCCCGTCGTGCCGTACGCCGAACTGCACTCGCACTCGGCCTACAGCTTCCTCGACGGTGCCTCCACGCCCGAAGAGCTCGTCGAGGAGGCGGTCCGGCTGGGCCTCGACGCGCTCGCGCTCACCGACCACGACGGCCTCTACGGCGTGGTGCGCTTCGCCGAGGCCGCGCGTGAACTCGACATGCGTACCGTCTTCGGAGCTGAACTGAGCCTCGACGACGCGCACTTGCTCGTCCTCGCGCGAGGTGAGGAAGGATATCGGCGTCTCTCGCGACAGATCGCCGCCGCGCACCTGGCCGGAGGGAAGAAGAACACACCCCGCTACGACTACGACGCTCTTACGGAGGCCGCCGGGGGGCATTGGCAGATCCTCACCGGATGCCGCAAGGGGCATGTGCGGCAGGCCCTCGACACGGACGGGCCGGACGGCGCCGACCGTGCTCTGCGCGAACTCGTCGACCGATTCGGAGCCGAGCGCGTCACCGTCGAACTCACCTGGCACGGCCTGCCCGACGACCACGAACGGAACAGCGCCCTCGCGGAACTCGCCGGGCGATACGGGCTTTCGTGTGTGGCGAGCACAGCCGCGCACTTCGCCGCCCCGGACCGGCGCAGACTGGCGATGGCCATGGCCGCCATCTCCGATCGGCAGAGCCTCGACCTCGCCGCGAGCAGGCTCCCTCCGGCCGGCGGCGGTCACCTGCGGTCGGGCGCGGAGATGGCGAGCCTGTCCGAAGCCTTTCCCGGCGTCGTACAGGCCGCCGCGGATCTCGGCCGCGAATGCGCCTTCGACCTGCGTCTCATCGCACCGAAACTGCCACCGTTCGACGTACCCGACGGGCACACCGAACAGACGTGGCTCCGTGAACTCACCTACGACGAGGCGCTGCGCCGATACGGACCACCCGAACACTATCGGGAGGCCTATCGGCAGATCGAACACGAACTCGCCATCATCGGGCAGCTGGGCTTCCCCGGATACTTCCTTGTCGTCCACGACATCGTGCAGTTCTGCGTGAGCAACGACATCCTGTGTCAGGGAAGAGGGTCCGCGGCCAACTCCGCTGTGTGCTATGCGATCGGCATCACCAACGTCGATCCCGTCGGCAACGGTCTGCTGTTCGAGAGGTTCCTGTCGCCGGAACGAGACGGACCACCCGACATCGACCTCGACATCGAATCCGACCGTCGTGAAGAAGCCATCCAACACGTCTACGAGAAATACGGACGAACCCACGCAGCACAGGTGGCCAACGTCATCACCTACCGCGGCAAGTCAGCGGTGCGCGACATGGCGCGCGCGCTCGGCTATGCGCAGGGTCAGCAGGACGCGTGGAGCAAGCAGGTCAGCCGCTGGGGTGGGGTGACGACAGAAACCGACACCGATATCCCCGAACCGGTGCTCCGGCTCGCAGCTCAGATCGAAGGCCTGCCGCGGCACCTCGGCATCCACTCGGGAGGGATGGTGATCTGCGACCGTCCCGTCGCCGACGTCGTCCCGGTCGAATGGGCCCGCATGGCCGGTCGCACCGTTCTGCAATGGGACAAGGACGACTGTGCCGCCGTCGGGCTCGTCAAATTCGATCTGCTCGGCCTCGGCATGCTCTCGGCGCTGCACTACATGATCGACCTCGTCTCCGAACACGAAGGCATTCACGTCGATCTTGCGCAGCTCGACCTGTCGGAGGAAGCCGTCTACGAGATGCTGCGTCGCGCAGATTCCGTCGGCGTGTTCCAAGTGGAATCGCGCGCACAGATGGCGACACTGCCGCGGTTGAAACCGAGGCACTTCTACGATCTCGTCATCGAAGTGGCGTTGATCCGCCCGGGGCCCATCCAGGGCGGATCCGTGCACCCGTACATCCGTCGGCGCAACGGACTCGAACCGGTCGTCTACGACCATCCGTGCCTCGAGAAATCGCTCGAACGCACCCTCGGGATACCGCTGTTCCAGGAGCAGTTGATGCAGATGGCCGTCGACGTCGCGGGATTCACCGCGGCGGAAGCCGACCAATTGCGTCGCGCGATGGGATCGAAGAGGTCTCCGGAGAAGATGGAACGTCTGCGCGACCGGTTCTATCGGGGCATGCGCGAACTGCACGGTCTCACCGGGGACGTCGCCGACCGCATCTACGAGAAGCTGTACGCATTCGCGAATTTCGGTTTCCCGGAAAGCCATTCGCAGAGCTTCGCGTCGCTGGTGTTCTACTCGTCCTGGTTCAAGCTGCATCACCCCGCGGCGTTCTGCGCGGGTCTGCTGCGCGCGCAGCCGATGGGCTTCTACTCGCCGCAGTCGCTGGTGGCCGACGCCCGGCGACACGGTGTGGTGGTGCACGGTCCTGACGTCAATGCGAGTCTCGCTCACGCTACCGTCGAGAACCGGGGACAGGAGGTGCGCCTCGGGTTGGGGGAGGTGCGATACATCGGCGACGACCTCGCCCGACGGATCGTCGAGGAACGACAGGCGAACGGTCCGTATCTCTCACTGCTCGACCTGACCTCCCGCATCGAACTCTCCACGCCTGAGGCCGAAGCACTCGCGACGGCCGGTGCCCTGTCCGGTTTCGGTGCCACCAGGCGAGAAGCGCTGTGGGCGGCCGGGCCTGCGTCGACGCAGCGCGCGGGCCGGCTACCCGGTATCGGTGCGTCTTCCCCGGCTCCCGCGCTGCCCGGCATGAGCGACATCGAACTCGCCGCCGCCGACGTGTGGGCCACGGGTGTCTCACCCGACAGCTATCCGACGCAGTTCCTGCGCGAGAAACTCGACGCACTGGGGGTGATCCCCGCATCGCGCCTGCTGCAGGTTCCGGACGGGACGCGCGTGCTCGTCGGTGGCGCTGTCACTCATCGGCAGCGGCCGGCGACCGCGGCCGGCGTCACCTTCCTCAACCTGGAGGACGAGACCGGCATGGTGAATGTGGTGTGCTCGGTGGGGCTGTGGGCGAGGTATCGGACCCTCGCGCACACCGCGCCCGCGCTGCTGGTGCGCGGACGGGTCCAGAACGCGGACGGCGTCGTGACGGTGCTGGCCGACCGGCTGCAGCGGATGGATCTGCGAACATCGGTGAAGTCCCGAGACTTTCGATAGCATCGCGCCCCATGAGACGCCTGCTGATCGTTGTGTTCCTCGCGCTGGTCGCGTTCGTTGCAGCCGCGTGCGGTGAGGGAGGCGGCAGCGACTCGGGACCCATGACGGGTTCGGGACCTGCGATGTCGGAGTCAGCGCCATCGCTCTCCGACGGCGCTCGCTCATCGGTGCCCTCCGCCGAGGCGACACCCGACCGGAAGGAGGTCGTGACCGGGCGCATCATGCTCACCGCCGACGACCCCGTCGCGACCGGTCGTGAGGTGGTCACCATCGTGGAAACCGCAGACGGCCGCGTCGACTCGATCACCGAACGACCCGAGTCGAGCAGTGTGCTCACCGTTCGTGTTCCCGCGGACGGGCTCGATGCGGTGATCGACGATGTGCGGCAGCTCGGCCGCGTCACGAGCCTGACCACGAGCCGCGACGACGTCACCCTGCAGTACACCGACCTCGAGGCACGGGTCGGCGCCCTGCGCGCTTCGGTCGACCGGTTACGAACGCTCATCGAGACGGCTGACAACACCGCCGACGTCATCGAAGCGGAAAATGCTCTGGCCCAGCGTCAGGCAGACCTCGACAGTCTCGAAGCGCAGCGTCGGCAGTTGGCCGATATGGTCGATCTGTCGACGCTCACCGTCGATATCAGCACGCAGCAGCGACCGTCGGACAGCGACAGCTTCTGGGACGGCATCGTCGAAGGCTGGAACAGTCTGTGGACGACCCTGGGGGCCGCGGTGGTCGCAGCGGGTGTCGCGCTACCGTGGTTGGCGTTCCTGATCGTGTGCGCCGGCATCATCTACCTGGTGGTCCGGTTGATCGCCCGATCGGGACGGTCTTCCGCCGGAAATCCCGGCGAAGCCCCCGACGAGAGGACCGACAACGATGCGTGAGGTCGATCTGGCTGCACTGGAAACCGCACTCGCCGAGGGAGCGCCCGTCATCGACGTGCGCGAACTCGACGAATACGTCCAGGTGCGGGTGCCGGGCGTGATCCACATTCCGCTCAGCGACTTCGTCGCGCGGGTCGAGGAGATCCCCGCGGCCGAGACCGTGTACATCATCTGTGCGGTCGGTGGACGTAGCCTGCAGGCCGCCGACTACCTGTCCGGTCGTGGAATCAACGCTGTGTCCGTCGCGGGTGGCACCGACGGCTGGCAGCAGTCGGGCCGTCCCGTCGAGAGCGGCGCGTAACCCCGACTGGCCGGAGGTGCGCGACGCCTGGTCTCCCGCCTGTTGCACCTCTCGCGTGTTACACCTGACCGATGAATGATCGTCGTCTCTCCGCCGTTGTCGGTGCCTGCGGCGTGGTTGTCGTGGTGCTCACGGGTTGTAGCACCGAGAGCGGTACTGCCGTGGCCGAATCCTCGACGGCCACCCCGTCGGCGGCCCCGTCGACTGTCGAGCGCACCACAACCGCCACCACTACGACCGAAACCGAAACCGAAACAAAAACAGGATCCGACCCGTACCGCGCCGAGGCGCTCCTCGTGTCCGGATCGACCGACCGCGTCGACTACGACGTCGAGATACCCCAGATCAGCGGTGGGGACCCAGCGGTCGTTGCCGAGTTCAATGAGTCGATGCGCGCCGCGCTGCAGAATCTGATCGACGGCCCGGGGACCGAGCGCTACACACTCGCGACCGGCACGCACGAGGTGACCCGGATCGGTGAGCGCGTCGTCGCGGGGCTGCTCGTCACGTCATACAACATGAACCCGCCGGGAGCTCACCCGACGGCGATAGAGTCCACGGTGGTCGTGAACACCGATAACGCCGCTCCCATCACGCTGCAGGACCTGTTCCCAGACCTGCAGGCCGGACTGAACCGGTTGTCCGAGCACTCGGCGCTGCTCCTACCGGAGACCCCAGCGGGCCCGGACTACGTCGCAGAGGGCATCGCACCCGAGGAGATCAACTTCTCCAACTGGCTTCCGACGCCCGAGGGCATGGAGGTTCATTTCGGCGACTACCAAGTGGGTCCGCACGCCATCGGACTGGTCACCGTCACCGTCCCGTGGGACGAGCTCGCGGACGTCATGGATCCCGAGATCCTGCGGGTGGTCAGCAGCTGACAGTCGGTCAGGCCGAGCCCCGCTGTTCAGACCGCGTGTTCAGACCGCGCCGTCGAACCCGTGCTGGCGCCACGCCTCGTATGCCACCACTGCGGCGGCGTTCGACAGGTTCAGCGATCGCCGTCCGGGCAGCATCGGAATGCGCACCTGCATCGTGATGTGGGGGTCGGCGAGCACCTCGTCCGACAGGCCGGTCGGTTCCGGTCCGAAGAGCAGCACGTCGCCGGGCAGGTACTCGATGTCGGTGTAGCCGGTGGTGCCGTGTGCCGTGAACGCGAAGACACGTTCCGGCCGCAGGGCCTCCCACGCTGTGGCCAGATCGGCGTGCACCGTCACCGAGGCCAGGTCGTGATAGTCGAGACCGGCCCGGCGCAGCTTCGGTTCGGACAGGTCGAAACCGAGCGGACCCACGAGGTGCAGTTCGGCACCGGTCGCGGCGACCATCCTGATCGCGTTGCCGGTATTCGGGGGGATACGAGGTTCGTGGAACATCACTCGGAACACTCGAACCAGCTTGCCAGAAGCGACGAGCAGGCTCATCCGCCCGGTCGCCACACGAGGTTCGGCGGTCGCCTGGAACAATGGTGGCCGTGACTGCGACCCTTCTGGACGGCAAAGCAACCCGCGACGAAATCTTCGAGGACCTGTTGGTCCGTGTGGCCGCGCTGAAGGACAAGGGCATCACGCCCGGCCTCGGCACGATCCTGGTGGGCGACGACCCCGGATCGGCAGCGTATGTGCGCGGCAAACACAACGACTGCGCCAAGGTCGGCATCACCTCCATCCGCAAGGATCTGCCCGCCGACATCACCCAGGAGCAGCTCGAAGCGGCGATCGACGAACTCAACGCCGACCCCGCATGCACCGGTTACATCGTGCAGTTGCCGCTACCCAAGCACCTCGATGAGAACGCCGCGCTCGAGCGCATCGACCCCGCCAAGGATGCCGACGGGCTGCATCCCGTCAACCTCGGACGTCTCGTCCTCGGCAAGGAAGCGGCGTTGCCGTGCACCCCACGCGGGATCGTGCACCTGCTGCGCCGCTATGAGGTACCGATCAACGGTGCCCATGTGGTGGTCATCGGCCGCGGTGTGACCGTGGGTCGCCCGATCGGACTGCTGCTGACCCGCCGCAGTGAGAACGCCACCGTGACGCTGTGCCACACCGGCACCCGAGACCTCGCCGCCGAGGTGAAGCGCGCCGACATCATCGTCGCTGCCGCAGGCGTCCCCGGTCTCATCACCGCCGACATGGTCAAGCCCGGTGCAGCCGTGCTCGATGTGGGCGTCTCACGCACGGACGACGGACTCCGCGGCGACGTCGCCGCGGACGTTCGCGACGTCGCAGGGTTCTTCTCCCCGAACCCCGGCGGTGTCGGGCCACTCACCCGTGCGTTCCTGCTGACCAACGTCGTCGAACGCGCCGAGCACGACGCCGGCCTCTAGTCACACGACATGGACAGTTCGGTGCGAATCACACGACTGAACCTGCCGCTGCTGGCGGTCACCCTGGTGATCGCTGCAGCGGTGGTCCTCGTACTCGCCGATCGCTGGCGCCGAGGAGCCTTCGTGTTCGGCGGTGCGATGATCCTGGCGGGGATCCTCAGGTGGGCTCTCGACTCGGATCAGGTGGGAGTGCTCGCGGTACGCGGCAAACGCTTCGACGTGGCTGCGATGCTCGCCATGGGCGGAGCGATCGTCACTCTGGCAGTCTCGATCGACCCGCTGGGTACGGGTTAGGACACACGGGACTCAGGAGCCCGCCAGCTCCATCAGCTCGACGAGCAGCTTCGCGACTGCATCGGCCTCGGTGAGGAAGCCGTCGTGTCCGTCGCGTGACTCGAGAACGCGCAACCCATCGCAGTGGGGAAGCCCGTCGGCGATCTCCTGCTGCAACCGGATCGGGTAGAGCCGGTCGGAATCGACGCCCGCGACGATGGTCGGCACATGTGTGCGGCCCAGTGCAGCCTCGATACCGCCGCGACCGCGGCCCACGTCGTGCCGGTTCATGGCGTCGCTGAGCACCACGTAGGTCCCGGGGTCGAACCGGGAGACGAGTTTCGTCGCCTGGTGGTCGAGATAGCTCTGCACTGCGTAGCGTCCGTCGCGCCACGGATTCTCGTCGCCCTGAGGCAGATTCGCGAACCGTGAGTCGAGCTCTTCCTCGCTGCGATACGACAGGTGGGCCATGCGGCGAGCGATGCCCAAACCGGCTTCCGGTCGGCGGCCGCTCGCGTAGTAGTTGCCGCCCTGCCAGTCCGGATCCGCCGTGATGGCAGCGATCTGGGTGCTCTGGACACCGATCTGGTCGGCGGTCGCGCGGGCACCTACTGCGAGGACCAGCGCAGACCGCACTCGGTTCGGATGGGTGACGATCCACTCGAGCGAGCGCATACCACCCATCGAGCCACCGGTCACGGCAGCCAACGTGTCGATGCCGAGGGCGTCGAGAAGTGCAGCTTCCGCGGTGATCTGATCGCGGATGGTGATCCGGGGGAATCGTGCACCCCACGGCTTTCCGTCGGGCGCGGTGCTTCCCGGTCCGGTGGTGCCCTGGCATCCGCCGAGGACGTTCGTGGCCACTACGCACCAGCGGTCGGTGTCGATCGGGGCGCCGGGTCCGACCATGCCGGACCACCAACCGGGTGACGGATGATCCGGTCCGGCGGGTCCGGTGATGTGCGAGTCGCCGGTCAGGGCGTGCTCGACGAGCACGACGTTGTCGCGGGTGGGGGACAGCGCGCCCCATCGCTGGAGTGCAACGGTGACGCCGGGAAGGGTCTCGCCGCTCTCGAGGGTGATGTTGCCGATGTCGACGGTGCCGAGCTGTCCGTCTTCCGCGGGGAGTTCGATCCGCCGACGGTTGGTGCCTGCTGTCAAGATGCGACCGCCTTCGTCAGCATTTTCGAACCTCCCATGAGCCGGCTTGTCGTCTGCGGTGCGCCGACGACCGTGTCCTCACCCGGAGCACCCCACCCTGGCCGGAGGGTTGCCGACCAGCAAGCCGGGGCTTCGCGCTGGCACTCATGACCTCGTCGGAAGTCTAACGGCTGGGTCGTACGACTCGATAGGCGGCTCTCGACCTCCCCCCGAAGGGTGTCGGGCAGCGGGAAAATTTCCGGTCAGTAGTGCTCCACGGGGTCGCGACCGGGGTTACGAACTGCTCGACATTCCGTGAAGAGATGTGAACATGCATGATCGAATGTGTTTCACAAGGAGTGTGACGCTCCACTCGCAATCTCGGATACGGTGTCCGGCGTGTCTCTCACCATCACCACGGTCAACGTCAACGGCGTGCGCGCAGCAGCAGGCAAAGGCCTGCTCGCCTGGCTCGACACCTCGTCCGCGGACATCGTCTGCCTTCAGGAAGTGCGCGCGAGCGAGAAGCAGTTCCACACTGCGATCGCGCCGGCACTGGACGCGGGATGGTGCGTCGTCGGAGCGGAGGCCTCCGCCAAGGGGCGTGCGGGTGTCGCGATCCTGTCGCGAACTCCCGCGGACGCCGTGCGCATCGGTTTCGGCGTCGACGACTTCGGCGACGCAGGTCGCTACATCGAGGCCGACTACCGGGACGTGACGGTCGGCAGCCTGTACCTGCCCACCGGGGAGGCGGACACCCCGAAGCAGGACGAGAAGGAACGCTTCATGAAGGGCTTCGCCGCATACCTGGGGGAGCGCGCGTCGGACGTCGTCGCGGCCGGTCGAGACATGGTTGTGTGCGGCGACTGGAACATCGCCCACACTGAGCGCGACATCAAGAACTGGAAGGGCAACATCAAGAAATCCGGCTTCCTGCCCGGCGAGCGTGCCTGGGTGGACGATCTGCTCGCCACCGGCCGGTGGCGCGACGTCGTGCGCGACCTGCACGGCGACGTCGCAGGCCCCTACTCCTGGTGGTCCTACCGCGGCAAGGCCTTCGACACCGACGCCGGCTGGCGGATCGACTACCACCTCGTCACGCCAGCCCTGGCCGCTCGGGCGACCGACGCGCAGGTGGAGCGCGCTGCGACCTACGCCGACCGCTGGTCGGATCACGCCCCGGTCACCGTCACGTTCGGGTAGGCACATTCACCGACCTCGTTCGGCCTCGGAAACCGATGCGTGAAATTATCGAGGTCATGTCGACTGCAGATCAGAACGCCACAGCGCAGGATGCCCGCCCGGCCGCGCGGCCCCGGGTGCTCTCGGGCATCCAGCCCACCTCGGATTCGTTCCACCTCGGGAACTTCCTCGGTGCGCTGCAGCAGTGGGTTCCCGCGCAGGACGAGAACGACGCCTTCTACTTCATCCCCGATCTGCACGCCATCACCGTGCCGCAGAAGCCGAAGGAACTGCGTAAGCGGGTCCTCGCCGCCGCCGCGCAGCTGCTGGCCGTCGGTATCGACCCGGACCGCTCAGTCCTGTTCGTGCAGAGCCAGGTCCCCGAACACGCCGAGCTGTCCTGGGTCCTCAACTGCCTCACCGGTTTCGGTGAGGCGAGTCGCATGACGCAGTTCAAGGACAAGTCCGCCAAACAGGGTTCCGAGCACGCGAGTGTCGGCCTGTTCACCTACCCGGTCCTCATGGCCGCGGACATTCTGCTCTACCGCGCCCACAGGGTCCCGGTCGGTGAGGACCAGCGGCAGCATCTCGAGCTCACCCGCGACCTCGCGCAGCGCTTCAACAAGCGTTTCGGCAAGACTTTCGTCGTCCCGGAGGCCCAGATCGTCAAGGGAACCGCCAAGATCTACGACCTGCAGGACCCGACGTCGAAGATGAGTAAGTCGGCGGCGACGGAAGCGGGCCTGATCAACCTGCTCGACGACCCGAAGATCTCGGCGAAGAAGATCAAGTCGGCGGTGACCGACAACGACCGTGAGATCCGATTCGATCCGGAGAACAAGGCGGGTGTGAGCAACCTGCTCACCATCCAGTCGGCGCTCTCGGGCCGCTCGATCGACGAACTCGTCGCCGGGTACGAGGGCAAGGGCTACGGCGACCTCAAGGGCGACACCGCAGAGGTGCTCACCGAGTTCGTGACGCCGTTGCGAGCGAAGGTGGACGAGTACCTCGCCGACGAAGCGGAACTGCTCCGGATTCTGTCGAACGGTGCGGATCGGGCACGTGAGGTGGCTTCCCGGACACTCGCGCAGGTCTATGACAAGGTGGGATTCCTACCTCGGAAGTGACCGCGTTAAGGAGCAGCTGATGGTCGGTGCGCCGGACGGCGACAAAGAGCCGAGTTTCCTCGAACGTCAGAGGGCAGCCAGGCCTTGGCTCGACCATCTGGTGCGTTCCGGTATGCGATATCAGGAGAACAAGGGCAGCTACTATGCCGCGGGGCTCACATACTTCACGGTCCTCGCGATCGTCCCGATCATCATGGTCGCGTTCTCCATTGCGGGTTTCATCCTTGCCGGCCGACCGGAGATGCTGCAGCAGATCAGCGACACGATCGCCGAGAACATCCCCGGTGAACTCGGCGGAACCGTCCAGGGAATCATCGAGTCCGCGATAGATTCTCGCGGCGCGGTGGGCGTGATCGGTCTGATCACGGCGTCGTATGCCGGCCTGGGTTGGATGGCGAACCTGCGCAATGCTCTCACCGCAATGTGGGATCATCCGCGTGAGACGGGAAACTTCTTCGTCGTCAAGCTCCGCGATGCCGGCGCGCTGATCAGCCTGGGCCTGGCGATGGTCGTGTCGCTGGGGTTGTCCGCGGTCAGCAGTGGACCGGTGATGCGGTGGATCGTGGAGTTCCTGAACATCGAGAACATCGTCGGCGTGGGTGTGCTGCTGCGTATCGCTGCGCTCCTCATCGCGGTAGCCGCCACGAGTGCGGTGTTCACGTGGGTCATCGCCCGCCTGCCGCGCGAACCGGTCCCGTTCCGCAGTGCGATCCTGGCCGGCGTGATCGCGGGCATCGGATTCGAGATCCTCAAACAGGTCGGTTCGATCTACCTCGGGAGTGTCCTCCAAGGCCCTGCGGGTGTCGCGTTCGGTCCGATCCTGGGCATCCTCGTGTTCGGCAACATCACCGCGCAGCTCGTGTTGTTCTGCACTGCGTTCGCCGCGTCGACGAAGGCGAGCCTCGCGCTCGCGTACATTCCCGCACCGGATCCCGCAGTGATCACGCCGCGTGTCCATGTCCAGGAGGGGCCCGGGATACGGGGCGGACTTGCTCTGCTGGGTGTGGGTGTGCTCGGTGGCGCGCTCGTCGGCGCACGGGCACGCCGCAGCGGTGCCGGGCGCGCACGCCACTGACCGGGTTCCCCGAACAGATGTGAACAGCGGGTGTGGATTCACCCAGAAGACCGGCCACCGTCCGCGTTCTGTCGTAAAGTCCGGACATGAGAGCGCTCCAATACACCGCTGTCGGTTCTGAGCCTGTCGTCGTCGAGATTCCCACTCCGGCACCCGGCCCTGGCGAGATTCTGCTGAAGGTCACTGCTGCCGGACTGTGCCACTCCGACATCTTCGTGATGGATCAACCCGAGGATTCGTACGGATACGGATTACCGCTGACCCTCGGCCACGAAGGCGTGGGAACGGTCGCCGAACTCGGTGCCGGTGTCACCGGTGTCTCGATCGGCGATGCCGTCGCCGTGTACGGGCCGTGGGGCTGCGGCACTTGTCACGCGTGCGCTCTCGGCCGTGAAAACTACTGCACGCGCGCGGCGGAACTGGGGATCGCCCCACCCGGGCTCGGTTCTCCGGGATCGATGGCGGAGTACATGATCGTCGATTCGGTGCGGCATCTGGCTCCGATCGGGGATCTCGACCCCGTACGTGCGGCACCGCTGACCGACGCCGGACTCACGCCCTACCATGCAGTTCAGCGCGTGCGTTCCTTGCTCGGGCCAGGATCGACGTCGGTCGTCGTGGGTGTCGGCGGGCTCGGTCACGTGGCCATCCAGATCCTTCGGGCGGTCACCGCAACGAGAATCGTTGCCGTCGACCTCGACGACCAGCGGTTGGCGCTCGCCCGCAGCATCGGCGCCGACGACGCGGTGCGTTCCGACGCGGGGGCCGCGGACGCCGTGCGGGCACTGACGAACGGGCTGGGGGCCACCGCGGTGTTCGACTTCGTGGGAGCCCAGTCCACTATCGACATGGCGCAGCAGATCGTCGCAATCGACGGGCACATCTCGATCGTGGGAATCCACGCGGGTGCGCACGCGAAGGTCGGTTTCTTCCTCGTTCCCTTCGGCGCATCCGTCGTGACCCCGTACTGGGGCACACGCAGCGAGTTGATGGAGGTGATCGCACTCGCTCGCGACGGAAGACTCGACGTCCACACCGAGACCTTCACGTTGGACGACGGACCGGCCGCGTACCGGAGGCTACGGGAGGGTTCCATCCTCGGGCGCGGTGTGGTCATTCCCGGCTGAGTCGGGCTGTGCTGTTGTCCGGCGGGCACGCGACGCCGGCCCACCGAACGGGCTGCGAATATCGCGCTGAATGAGAGCACCCCGAAAAGACACGGTCGCCGCAGCATCTCACATCGAGAGTGCTGCGGCGACCGTGCAAAAACTGAGAAGTGCGTTCGTCAGCGTGCAAACATCAGCGCGCGCTTGACTTCCTGAATCGCCTTCGTCACCTGGATGCCGCGAGGGCATGCGTCGGTGCAGTTGAAGGTGGTGCGGCAGCGCCACACGCCTTCTTTGTCGTTGAGGATGTCCAGACGCTCGGCAGCACCTTCGTCACGCGAATCGAAGATGAAGCGGTGAGCGTTGACGATGGCAGCGGGACCGAAGTAGCTGCCGTCGCTCCAGTACACCGGGCACGAGGTGGTGCAGCACGCACACAGGATGCACTTGGTGGTGTCATCGAAACGTGCGCGGTCGTGCTGCGACTGGATGCGCTCGCGGGTCGGCTCGTTGCCCGTGGTCATGAGGAACGGCTTGACGGCACGGAACGCGTCGAAGAACGGCTCCATGTCGACGACGAGGTCCTTCTCCACAGGGAGGCCGCGGATGGGCTCGATGGTGATGGTGACCGGCTTGCCGTCCTTGGGCAGCATGTCCTTCATCAGGATCTTGCAGGCCAGGCGGTTGACACCGTTGATCCGCATCGCGTCGGAGCCGCAGACACCGTGCGCGCAGCTGCGACGGAAAGTGAGGGTGCCGTCGAGGTAGCCCTTCACATACAGCAGCAGGTTGAGCATCCGGTCGCTCGGAAGCGCAGGCACCTGGAAGGAATCCCAGTGCTGACCCTTGGTGTCCTCCGGATTGAACCGCGCGATCTTGAGGGTGACCATGACGGCGCCCTCGGGAACGGGAGGAAGATCCTCTGCGGCAGTGTCGTGCTTTTCGAGAGTTGTCATCAGTACTTCCGCTCCATGGGCTCGTACCGGGTCTGGACCACCGGCTTGTAGTCCAGGCGGATGTCGGAGATCAGTTCCTCGCCCACCTTGTAGGCCATGGTGTGCTTCATGTAGGTCGCGTCGTCCCGGTTCGGGTAGTCCTCGCGTGCGTGACCGCCGCGCGATTCCTTGCGATTCAGGGCGCCGACGACAGTCACCTCGGCCATTTCGAGCAGGAAGCCGAGCTCGACCGCCTCGAGCAGGTCGCTGTTGTAGCGCTTGCCCTTGTCGTGGACCGTGATCTCCTTGTAGCGCTTCTTCAGCTCGTGGACATCGTTGAGCGCCTGCGTCAGCGTCTCCTCGGTGCGGAACACCGATGCGTTGTTGTCCATCGTCTGCTGCAGATCACGGCGGATATCTGCGACACGCTCGCTGCCACCCTGGTGGAGGATCAGGTCGAGCCAGTCGTCGACGTACTTCGTCGGGTTCTCCGGCATGTCCACGTGGTCGTGGCTGTTCGCGTACTCGGCGGCAGCGATGCCGGCGCGGCGGCCGAACACATTGATGTCGAGGAGCGAGTTGGTGCCGAGACGGTTGGCACCGTGCACGGACACACATGCGCACTCACCGGCGGCGTACAGACCCGGGACGACGTTGTCGTTGTCGCGGAGCACCTCACCCTGGACATTGGTGGGGATACCACCCATGACGTAGTGGCAGGTGGGGTACACGGGCACGAGTTCCGTGACGGGGTCGACGCCGAGGTAGGTGCGAGCGAACTCGGTGATGTCCGGGAGCTTCTCCTCGAGGACATCTTCGCCGAGGTGGGTCACGTCGATGTAGACGTAATCCTTGTTCGGTCCGGCACCGCGGCCTTCGAGCACCTCGAGAACCATCGAGCGCGCGACGATGTCGCGGGGTGCGAGGTCCTTGATGGTGGGGGCGTACCGCTCCATGAAGCGCTCGCCGTCGGCGTTGCGCAGGATGCCGCCTTCACCGCGGACGGCCTCCGAGATGAGGATGCCGAGCCCGGCCAGCCCTGTCGGATGGAACTGGTGGAATTCCATGTCCTCGAGCGGCAGGCCCTTGCGGAAGATGATGCCGAGGCCGTCACCGGTGAGGGTGTGGGCGTTGGACGTCGTCTTGTACATGCGGCCCGAGCCGCCTGTGGCGAACACGATCGACTTCGCGTGGAAGATGTGGATCTCGCCGGTGGCCAGCTCGTAGGCGATGACACCTGTCGCGACCGGGCCGTTCTCGGTCTCGGTCAGGGCGATGTCGAGTGCGTAGAACTCGTTGTAGAACTCGACGTCGTGCTTGACGCAGTTCTGGTACAGCGTCTGCAGGATCATGTGACCCGTGCGGTCGGCTGCGTAGCACGCGCGACGGACCGGAGCCTTGCCGTGGTCGCGGGTGTGTCCGCCGAATCGACGCTGGTCGATCTTGCCCTCGGGCGTGCGGTTGAACGGAAGGCCCATCTTCTCGAGGTCGAGGACCGCGTCGATGGCTTCCTTGGCCATGATTTCGACGGCGTCCTGGTCGGCGAGGTAGTCGCCGCCCTTGACGGTGTCGAAGGTGTGCCACTCCCAGTTGTCTTCCTCGACGTTTGCGAGGGCGGCGCACATGCCGCCCTGCGCTGCGCCGGTGTGGCTGCGAGTGGGGTAGAGCTTGGTCAGAACCGCGGTGCGGGCCCGGGGGCCGGCTTCGATCGCGGCGCGCATTCCGGCGCCACCGGCACCGACGATGACCACGTCATAACGATGTTCCTGCATGAAGTCTTGGTCCCCTAGCTCGCAACGATGTTGGGATCGAAGGTGAAGATCACGTAGGTGCCCAGGCCCATGATCAGGATCATCGACACGACCAGGATCGTGTTGAGCCAGAACCGGGTGGAGTCCTTGCGTGCGTAGTCCGCGATGACGGTGCGCAGGCCGTTGCCGCCGTGCAGCTGCGCGAGCCAGAGCATCGACAGATCCCAGACCTGCCAGAACGGGCTGGACCAGCGACCTGCGACGAAGGCGAAGTTGATGCGGTGCACACCGTCGTCGAGCATGAGCATGATCAGAAGGTGACCGAGCACCAGGATGACCAGGGCCATGCCGGACAGGCGCATGAACAGCCACGCGTAGAGCTCGAAGTTGTTCTTCGCGGCACGACGCGGGGACCGAGGGTTGTCGAGACTGGCGGGGCGGTCGTACGCCGTGCCGAGGGTCTTCGCTTCAGTCATGTCAGTGCCCCGCAAACATGTTGTAGAAGATGCGAATGGTTGCGGGGATCATCACCACGAACCAGATCGCCAGGATCGTCCAGAGCATCACACGCTGGTACTTCGGGCCCTTGGACCAGAAGTCGACGAGCATGACGCGGATACCGTTGAGGGCGTGGTAGAGCACCATGGCCACCAGGCCGAGCTCCATCAGGCCGACGATCGGAGTCTTGTAGGTATCGATCACCGCGTCGTAGGTCTCGGGGTTCACCCGGACGAGTGCGGTATCGAGGACATGGACGAACAGGAAGAAAAATGTCGCCACGCCGGTGATCCGGTGTAGAACCCAGGACCACATTCCGGGGTCCCCCCGGTATAGCGACCGTGTGCGCCCCGCTTCTACGGGGGCGGCTTCAGTCGTGCTGCTCATCGAGTGCTGTGCCTCCAACGTCAATGGTGGACGCGTCGAGCCGCTCTCGCCTGTGGGAAATTCCGCAGTACGGGCCCGACGTGAAACCTGAACCGACTTGGGATGACTCTAAACCCATCGCAAAGCCGGGAACTAATCTCCCGCCTGATTCGTACCGGCGTGAAAACGTAAGTTAGGTTTGCCTTTCCAACTGTGATTGCGGACGGCGGGGGCGTCGAATCGTTGCGCAGGCCACCATGGAAAGATGCGTGATTGTGCCGGAAATTGACTGGAAGTCCTTGCGCGCCAAAGCACATGAAGCCATGGAGTGCGCTTACGCACCCTACTCGAAGTTTCCGGTGGGGGCCGCTGCTCTCACCGTGGACGACCGGACTGTGAGCGGGTGCAATGTGGAAAATGTCTCACACGGCTTGGGTCTTTGTGCCGAATGCGTACTCGTCGGTAACTTGATCTCCGGTGGTGGGGGCCGCCTTCGCGCTGTCTCGGTGTGTGACGCACGTGGAGCAATACTGATGCCGTGTGGCCGGTGCCGGCAGGTCCTGCTCGAGCACGGTGGCCCGGGTCTGCTCATCGATACGACCACCGGTGCCCGCCCGATGTCGGAGCTACTTCCCGACGCATTCGGCCCCGAGGATCTTGCTGCGACCGGCCCCGACGGTGGTGAACATGCCTGAAATCACCTCGATCATCCGAAGCAAGCGCGACGGCTTCGAGCTGACCGGATCCGAAATCGACTGGGTGATAGAAGCGTTCACCCACGGTATCGTCGCCGACGAGCAGATGGCAGCGCTCGCCATGGCCATCTATTTCCGCGGAATGAGCCGCACCGAGACCTCACGCTGGACGACGGCGATGATCGACTCGGGCAGACGACTCGACTTCACCGGCCTGGGCCTGCGCACCGTCGACAAGCATTCCACCGGAGGAGTCGGGGACAAGATCACCCTGCCTCTCGCTCCGCTGGTGGCCGCATGCGGAGCGGCGGTGCCTCAACTGTCGGGTCGCGGGCTCGGGCACACGGGAGGCACGCTCGACAAGCTCGAATCGATTCCGGGTTGGCGCGCCGACCTGAGCACCGCCGAGATGGCCGAGATCCTCACCGACCCCGATGTCGGCGCCGTCGTCTGCGCCGCGGGCGCAGATCTGGCCCCCGCCGACCGGAAGCTCTACGCGCTGCGCGACGTGACAGGAACCGTCGAATCGATACCCCTCATCGCCAGCTCGATCATGAGCAAGAAGATCGCCGAGGGGACCGGGGCGTTGGTCCTCGACGTGAAGGTCGGCAGCGGAGCATTCATGAAGGAGCTCGGAGAAGCCCGAGAGCTCGCCAGGACGATGGTGGAACTGGGTACCGATGCCGGCCTGATCACCACCGCACTGCTCACCCGGATGGACGCACCGCTCGGTCGTACCGCGGGCAATGCCCTCGAAGTGCGAGAAGCCGTCGAAGTGCTCGCAGGCGGCGGCCCCGACGACGTCGTCGAACTGACGTTGGCGCTCGCTCGCGACATGCTCGCCGCGGCGGGCGTCGACGACCTCGACCCCGCGGATCGACTGCGTGACGGATCCGCGATGGATCGCTGGCGCTCGATGATCGTCGCGCAGGGCGGCGACCCGGATGCGCCGCTGCCGACCGCACACCACACCGAAACCCTGTGCGCCGACGCGGACGGGGTACTCGTCGGTCTCGATGCAATGGCCGTCGGGCTCTCCGCATGGCGGCTCGGCGCAGGGCGAACACACCAGAGCAGCGCTGTGCAGGCGGGGGCGGGTGTCGAACTGCACGTCACCCCGGGCGATTCGGTCCGGGCGGGGCAGCCGATCGCGACCCTCCACACCGACACGCCGCAGATTCTCCCGGCCGCGCTCACCGCCCTGCGTGACGGAGTGCGGATCGGGACCGAGGCGCCGCAACGGCGACCCCTCGTCATCGAGCGGATCACCGACTAGGCGACTACCGTCCGGAACATGAACGAGCAGCCGGGAGGGACGCGCCTTCGGGTCGCGCCGAAAGTGGTCCTGCACGACCACCTGGACGGCGGGCTCCGGCCCGCGACGATCCTCGAGCTCGCCGGTGAGTGCGGTCATCGATTGCCTGCCGATACCGCAGACGGGCTCGCCTCGTGGTTCCGTGACTCCGCCGACAGTGGGTCGCTCGAACGCTACCTGGAGACCTTCGAGCACACCGTCGGCGTGATGCAGACCCCCGAGGGCCTGGAGCGGGTCGCGCGGGAATGCGTCATCGACCTTGCGGAGGACGGCGTCATCTACGCCGAGGTGCGGTTCGCTCCCGAGCAGCATCTCGAGCTGGGGTTGAGCCTTGATCGCGTCGTCGAACACGTTCTCGAGGGATTCCGTGCGGGGGAGTCCGAGGTGGCCGCGACGAGCGGGCGACAGGTTCGGGTGGGCTGCTTGCTCACCGCGATGCGGCATGCCGCGCGATCCCGGGAGATCGCCGAACTGGCCGTGAGGTTCCGTGACCGAGGGGTCGTCGGATTCGACATCGCAGGTGCGGAGGCGGGAAATCCACCGAGCAGGCACCTTGACGCATTCGAGTACACGCGCGCCGCGAACGCACACTTCACCATTCACGCAGGCGAGGCGTTCGGGTTGCCCTCGATCCACGAGGCGGTGGCGTTCTGCGGCACCGATCGTCTCGGGCACGGCGTGCGTATCGTCGACGACATCACCGTCCACCCGGACGGGACGAAATCCCTCGGGCTGCTCGCGAACTATGTGCGGGACAAGAGGATTCCACTGGAGCTGTGTCCCAGTTCCAATGTGCAGACCGGGGCCGTGCGGACCATCGAGGAGCACCCGTTCGACCTGCTCGCCCGACTGCGCTTCCGGGTGACCGTCAACACCGACAACCGGCTCATGAGCGACACCACGATGACGAGGGAGATGACTCGGCTGGTCGAGGCGTTCGGTTACGGGTGGTCGGATCTGGAGCGCTTCACCATCAATGCGATGAAATCGGCGTTCCTCCCGTTCGACCAGCGCCTCGAACTGATCGACGACGTCATCAAGCCGGGATACGCAGTGCTCGTCGGCTGAGTGCCCGGGCCGGACAGCTCACAGTTTGCGCAGGTGGGCCTCGAACTCGCGCTCGAGCTCGCGCCACGCGACGGCTTCTGCGTCGAACGGTGCGCTCGGGGCGGACCTGCTCGAGTCCGGTTCGATCACGTAGTTGACGAACCAGCCGAGCTCGGTGGAGCCGGCGAGCGCGGCGTCGGTTGCGTCCTCGCCGACGTAGTTCGCGGCATCGGTGAACAGCTCGACAGCGAGCTCCATCTGCTCGGGGTCGACCGCGGTGACGCCCTCGACGATGTCGTCGGCGATGCCGGTGAGCACGTAGACGTTGTCCTCGGTGACAGTGACTTCGAGTGACCCGTCGGTGGCGGCGTGCCGGATGGTCTCGTACGTCTCCAGCGTCGCCAGATCGTGGTCGTGGTTGTCGGCGAGGTACCGGCCGAGCGCGCGTTCGGACCCGAACACGAGGATCGAGCTCTCGGAGCCGAGGAACACGGCGTCGTCGTCGAGATAGCACCGCAGCGTGAACCACGTGCCCTCAGAGGTGATGATCTTGATGGGATCGATGCCCACGGACGTCCAGAAGTCGTCGCCCGCCTCGTCGTCGACGTACTCGTATTCATCCTCCTCGGCATCATCGACCGCGTCGTCTGCCTCGACGTCGTTCTCGTCGACCGCCACCAGCTCCGACTCGATCTCCGACACGGCCGCAGCCTCGGTGTCCGGGGTCGTGACCACTGCGTCGAGCGCATCGATCACGGCGTCCCAATCCTCGACGACCGCGGCACCGAGCTTGTTCCACAACTCTATGCCTGCGCGGTCGTCGAATGCTGCGACGCCGTACCGAAGCACGGATTCCACCTCGGGGCGCTCGAAGAACTTGGTGATCACATCGAGCTCGCACACGTCGCCGAGGATGCTGACGATGTCGAAAGTGTCCTGGAGTTCCGACACGAAGACCGGATCGAGGTCGCCGGCCACGAGCTCGGGGACCGCGATCAGATCGAACGCGTGCGCTTCGTCGGGCTCGAACTCGACGGCGGCGAGCTTCGAGACGACCGGCCACGCCGGATGCTCGACGAGATCGTTGTCGTTGTTCGCGCGGACGAACGCGACGAGATGCGCCACCGACGGGAACGCGTACAGGTCGTCGCCGTGGCCGAGAAAGGCCTCCCACTCGTCGTCGCCTTCGCGCCACTTGGGTGCCCACAAAGTGACGAGGTCGCCGTCGGTGAGACCGAGTTCGATCGGGACGATGTCTCCAGCCATGGCGGGAAGCCTAGCCATGTCGTCGCCGAAGATATAGCGCGGGAGGGGGAAAAGCGTCACGAGAGGGCACTTCGCAGGTCGTGAAGCAGTCGGGCGCGTTCTGTGGCGGCACGGCGGGCGGCCTCATGAATCGTCGCGAGAATCTCGGACCCGAGCTCGGTCGGGTCGCGCCGGGTGACCGATTCGGCCAGGTCCAGGCCCGCAAGGGCGCCTCGACCGTCGACGTGCGCGACGATGCTGCCGTCCTGGTTCCTCGCGGAACCGCGAACCGTACCGAGACCGTCGAGTGTGTGCTCGAGAGACCCCAGCTGTGTGCGTACGCGATCGACGATCGCTTCGACCTGCTGCTCGCTCATGTGTTCTGGTCCTTCCATGCTGTCGGCTGCGCGGTCACAGGGGCCGGTGCATCCAGATCGGGTGTGTGCCGTGCCCGGCGTCGTCCTGGTCGAGATCGGGCAGGTCGTCGCGGGTGGGCATGCCCATTCGGTCGAGGACGTCGCTGTGGACGCCCTGCGCGGACAGTTGCTCCCGTCGCAGAATCGCCGCTTCGAGTGCGGCCCGCCGATTCAGCGCCACGATGGCGTCGGCGAGCTGCGCTGCCCCGAACCGAAGTTCTCGCGGGTCGATGCGCAGATCGATCGGCAGGCCTTCATCGGTCGTGCGGATCCGGATCGTGCCTGCCGCGTTCTGTGCGGTGGCCGTCACCGGAATCGTCTTGATGGTGTCCATACACAGTTGGACGCATCGGAAGGCGAATCGGTTCCCTCTGGTGCGGGAGAGATCAGCGGAACCCGGCAGCGTTCCGGTTGCAACACCGATTCCGGTCACTCGGTCGGCCGGTAGAAACCCTGGAAGCCCATCGCTCCGTTCGTGGTACGGATGGGGGTCACGGACACCGGATCGCCTGCTTCGACCATCATTCCGCCGCCGACGACCATTGCGACGTGCCCGTCCCAGACCGCGAGGTCGCCCGGCAGCACGGATCCGGAGTCGACAGGTGTTCCGACGTCCTGTTCCTGCGCGAGGCGCGGCAGTTCGAGACCCGCTTCCCCGTACGCCCACTGGGTCAGGCCGCTGCAGTCGAGTCCGCGACCCGGGGTCGTGCCACCCCACACGTACGGAGTTCCCTGTTGGTCGAGTGCACGACGAACGGCTTCGGCGGCCGTCGGGTTCGGAGCGTGTGCGACGGTGCCGTCGGGCAGCGTCACCGCGACCCCGCCGCCGTACCCGGGTACCGAGCTGCCCATCGTCGAGATCTCGCCGGACCCCGTGGCCGGGCCCCCGAGCTCGGCCCGTGCGGCGCCGCTGTCGCCCGGCATCGGAGCGCCCATCGGCGGTTCGGGGATCAACGCCGTCACCTTCGCGGTGAGCTCGGAGAGCGCGGACACCACCCGCGTGAGCACATCCAGACCCTCGGTGATGTGCTCGATCGCGGCGGTGATCAGCATCAGCTGTCCCTGAGGAAGAGCCAGCACGGGAGCCGCCTGCTGGGCGAGAGCCACGAACGAGTCGATGATGCGCTTCAGCTCGGCCGCCCCGGTGACCACCGTGACCGCGGCGTCGAGCACTCCGGTGGCGAGCTCGATCCCGCGATCGACGGCGCCGATGGTGTCGGCGAGGACCCTCTCGCCGCTGACGAGCGCGGTTTCGGCGGCAGTACCGGTCCACCCCCATGCGAGTTCGGCGAGCGCGCTCCGGCACGTGGCATGCGCTTGCTCTGCCATCTCGGAACCGGCGCGCAGGCCGCTGCCCGGGTCCGAGCCCGGCGACATGTCGGAACCGAACGCCCCGAGCAGGTCGTGCAGCGGCGAGACGAGGACGTCTGCCCCCACCCCGGCCATCACGGGGTGTCCCCGAGCCGCTCGGCGGCGCCCCGCAGAGCGTCGGCCGTCTCGCCCACGGTGCGTTCGTATGCGGCCGCGGTCAGCGTCGCCGCCGTGCCCATCCCGGAGAGGACCTCGCGGATCCGGTCGAGTTCGCGGGTGTGGCCGGCGTGTGCAGCGGTGAACGCGGCGAGGAAGTCGGTGCCGATGGCGCCGAGCAGAGGCGTGAGTCCGGTCGGATCGGTCGTCCGGGTCTGGAGCGCGGCCTGATCGATCTGTTCGGCGAGGTCGGCAGCGATGCGGCCGAATCCCGCGATGACCCCTGTGTCGGCCCGAAGTGTTGCTGTGTCGGCCTGAAGTGTTCCAGTGTCGGTCTGTGGGTCGGGCACAGCGTGTCTCCTCGTTCACCGATGGATGTGTGTCACATTGCTTGGACGCACCGGAGGCCTCGTCGGTTCCCTCGTTCTATCCTTCGATTCATGGATTCGCTCGTGGTCGACCACCCGCTCGCCGCTTCCCTGCTCACCACCCTCAGGGATGAACGCAGCGACAACGCTGCATTCCGACACGCACTGCGCCGGCTCACCCAGATGCTGATCTATGAGGCGGTGCGTGAAGCGCCGGTCGAAGAATTCGACGTCCGGACGCCCGTCGCGGTCACCACCGGGGTGCGTTTGCAGCAACCCCCGCTGCTCGTTCCGGTTCTGCGCGCCGGGCTCGGCATGGTCGAGCAGGCGCACGCACTCATCCCCCAGGCACAGGTGGGATTCGTAGGGCTGGCCCGCGACGAGAAGACCTTCGAACCGGTGCCGTACCTGGAGTCGCTGCCCGAGGATCTGTCGAGTCTTCCGGTGTTCGTGCTCGACCCGATGCTCGCGACCGGCGGATCGATGGTGCAGACGCTCGACATGCTGGTCTCGCGCGGCGCGACCGACATCACCGCGGTGTGCGTCGTGTGCGCGCCGGAGGGCGTCGAGACGCTCGCCGCGTCGGGGCATCCCGTTCGCCTCGTGACCGCCTCGATCGACGAGGGTCTCAACGACGCGAAGTACATCGTTCCGGGGCTCGGTGACGCCGGCGATCGCCAGTTCGGGCCGCGCTGACAAACCAGCCGGCGCTCTGACGGCCGGTCAGCCTGCGAGTCCGATCGCCCAGCGGCGCAACGCGTCCAGCGACCTCGTCGCTGTGTCGCGATCGCCGCTGCGGGACACTGCTTCGAGATAGCACTTGAGTTTCGGTTCGGTCCCGGACGGCCTGACCACGACACGGACCGTGGCACCCTCGAAGACGAGTGCGTCGGTGTTCAGCGGTCCCGGGTCGGTCGCGAGATCGGTCGTGGTCACCAACTCCTCGGCCAACGCGGGAGGCGGATCTGCACGCAATCCCGCCATGATCGTGTCGATCTGCGTGAGTTCGGTGACACGGATCGCCACCTGATCGCCCACATGCACGCCGAACTCGCTATGCAGGTCGTCGAGTGCATCCACGAGGGTGCGGCCCGACGCTTTGAGCTCGGCCGCATAGTCGGCGACCACGACTGCCGTGGCGATCCCGTCCTTGTCGCGCACGGCGTCGGGGTCGACGCAGTGCCCGATAGCTTCCTCGTACGCGTAGACCAGCCCCTCGCCGGCCCGGGTGAGCCACTTGAAGCCGGTGAGGGTCTGCGCGAATCGGGCGCCGCGCGCTGCGGCCAGGGTGCCGAGCAGGGTCGACGAGACGATCGTCGTGGCCACCAGCGACCCCTCCGGTGCGTGCTCGAGAATACGATCGCCGAGGAGCACCCCGGTTTCGTCGCCGCGCAGTAGCCGCCACCCGGTCGCGGTGGGCACCGCGACCGCGCAGCGATCGGCGTCCGGATCCAATGCGATCGCGATGTCGGCGTTGACGTCGGCGGCGAGTTCGAGCACGGCGTCGGCGGCGCCGGGCTCCTCCGGATTCGGGAACGCGACCGTCGGAAATGCGGGATCGGGTTCGAACTGCGCCGCAACGACGTGCACGTCGGTGAATCCGGTCGTGTGCAAGGCGGCGACGGCTGTCTCGCCTCCTACGCCGTGCAGTGGCGTCAACGCGATCCTCAGGTTCCGGTGCTGCGAGCGTGGCAGCGACGCCACCCGCGCGAGATAGCGGTCGACGAGGTCTCCGCCCGAGGCCCCTACTGCTGCGCGCGGAACCGAATCGGCATCGGGCGCGTCGTTGATCGCCGACTCGATCCGACGGTCGGCCGGCGAGACGATCTGGGCGCCACCGACGAGGTACACCTTGTAGCCGTTGTCGGATGCGGGATTGTGTGACGCGGTGATCTGCACTCCCGCAACCGCATTCAGCTCGCGTACCGCGTACGCGGTGACCGGGGTCGGAAGTGGGCGGGGGAGAGCGACGACGTCGAACCCTGCCGCGGCGAGCACCTCGGCGGCTGCCGTGAAGAATTCCGCGGAACCGGTTCGCGCGTCGCGCCCGACGACGACCGTGCCGCCGCGGTGCCCCTGCTCGATCAACCACGCTGCGAGGCCCGCTGTGGTGCGCACGACGGTCGGGACGTTCATGCAGTCCGGCCCGTCGCCGACGGGGCCGCGCAGCCCCGCGGTCCCGAACCGGAGTGTCACAGCCGGGCCGCCAGGTCGTGGAGCAGGTCTCCCATGCGGGTCGCGGCGTTTCGTCCTGCGGCGAGGACCTCTTCGTGGTCGAGGTGCTCGCCGGTGACGCCCGCGGCGGCGTTGGTCACCAGTGAGAGTCCGAGGACGCGCGCACCCGCCGCGCGGGCGGCGATGGTCTCGTGCACGGTCGACATGCCCACGAGATCGGCGCCGAGGGTCCGGAGCATGCGGATCTCGGCGGGTGTCTCGTAGTGCGGTCCCGGTAGTCCTGCGTAGACGCCCTCGGGCAGAGTCGGGTCGATCTCGTGGGCGAGGGCGCGCAAATCGGAGGAGTACGCGTCGACGAGATCGACGAACTGGGCGCCGACGAGCGGTGAGCGACCGGTGAGGTTGAGGTGGTCGGAGATGAGTACCGGTTGACCCACGCGGAGATCGGGATCGATTCCGCCTGCGGCGTTGGTGAGGATCACGGTGTGTGCACCCGCGGCGACCGCGGTGCGTACCGGGTGGACGACCCGGCTCAGGTCGTGGCCCTCGTAGGCGTGTGTGCGCCCGGCGAGTACGAGCACTGCGTTGCCGCCGACGACGAACGAGTGCACGGTGCCGGGGTGTCCGGCAGCGGTGGGCGGCGCGAAACCGGGGAGGTCGCTCATCGGGATGCTCGCGGTGGGTGCACCGAATCGGTCGACGGCAGCGCGCCAGCCCGAACCGAGGACGATCGCAACGCTGTGCGCGGTGACGCCTGTGCGTTCGGTGACGACATCGGCCGCGGCCTTCGCCGTGGTGGCGGGATCGAGCATCTCGGGTGTTCCCATGAGGTCAGACCCTAGCGGCAACTCGGAAGTTACTCGTGAGTAGGAAAGGGGTATCGTGGCCGTCATGCCCTATCTCGAACGCGACGGCGACGTCTTCGTCCTGAATCTCGGCAACCGGGACGAGGAGGTGAGCGAGAACCGCTTCCACCCGGACATGCTCACCGAGTTGCATCGCCGGCTCGACGAGGTCGAGGCCCACGATGGCCCCGCAGCCCTCGTGACCGCCGCGACCGGGAAGTTCTGGAGTAACGGCCTCGACACCGACTGGATCTTCGGCAACCTGGCAGACCTACCCGGCTATTTGGATTCGGTTCACGAACTCTTCGTCCGGATCCTCACCTTCGAGGCGCCGACGGTCGCCGCAGTGCAGGGCCACGCTTTCGGGGCGGGGGCGATGCTCGCCCTCACCCACGATTTCCGGGTGATGCGCGCCGACCGCGGTTTCTGGTGCCTGCCGGAAGTGAATCTGAACATGCCGTTCACCGTCGGAATGTCCGCGTTGATGCGGGAACGTCTCCCTATCCAGACCGCGGTCGACGCGATGGCCACCGGCCGCCGGTTCGGAGGTGTCGACGCAGTCGACGCCGGGATCGCCGAGCGGCACGTGGACGGCGACGGCGTCCTCGCGGCCGCTGTCGAGAAGGCCGCAACGCTGACCGCGACCCGCGGCAAGAACCTGGGCGGAATCAAGCGGGGCCTGCATGCACCGCTGATCGAGGCCCTGCAGACGAAGACGGACGAGTCCAACTTCCGCCTCGGCTGACTACCCGGCAGGATTGCGTGGCACCGTCGGTCGTGCCCCGTCCGGCATGACAGACTGGGCACCGTGACGACCGAAGCCGACAGCGCGATCGAGGCTGCTTCAGACACCTTGATCGCACTGTCGCATTCGATCCACGCAGAGCCGGAATTGGCGTTCGAGGAACATCGCAGTGCAGCCAAGATCGTCGACGTCTTGCGACACAGCGGGTTCGACGTCCGCACCGGTGTCGCCGATCTCCCCACTGCCTTCGATGCCCGGTACGGCAGCGGCGACCTCGTCCTCGCGTTCTGCGCAGAATACGATGCGCTTCCCGGAATCGGGCACGCATGCGGGCACAACATCATCGCCGCTGCGGCCGTCGGTGCCGGGATCGGCCTGGCGGCGCTCGCGGACGAACTCGGCGTCACCGTCCGCGTCATCGGCACCCCCGCCGAGGAAACCGGTGGCGGCAAGGTCCTCATGCTGGAGCGAGGCGAGTTCGACGGGGTCGGCGCCGCCCTGATGGTCCATCCGGGTCCGTTCGACATCACCGGGGCGACCTCGCTTGCGCTCGCCGACATCGCCGTCTCCTACGCCGGACATGAAGCGCATGCGTCCGCGGCACCCGAATACGGACGCAATGCAGCCGACGCGGCAACCGTGGCGCAGGTCGCGGTCGGCCTCCTGCGACAGCATCTGATGCCCGGCCAGCAGATCCACGGGATCGTCAGCGACGGCGGAGCCGCGCCCAACATCGTGCCCGGGTACTCCGAGATGCTCTATTACCTGCGCGCGCCCACCGCAGGTCTGCTCGACGATCTACGTGACCGCGCCGGACGCTGCTTCGCTGCGGGTGCGCTCGCTGCCGGGTGCACCCACAGCATCCGGACCGTGTCGCCCACCTACACCGAACTGACCCCTGACTCGTGGCTGGTGCAGGCATATCGTGAAGAGATCATCGATCAGGGGCGCACACCGCTGCCCGTCGAAGAGGAAGGGTTCCGCCCACTGGGCAGCACCGACATGGGAAACGTGACGAACGTCGTGCCAGGAATACACCCGGTCATCGGACTCGACTCGGGAGGCGCCGTCACGCACCAGGAAGCGTTCGCGGCCGCGTGTATCACCGAGTCCGCCGACCGCGCCCTGCTCGACGGTGCCCGGGCCCTCGCCGCGACCGCGGCCCGCGCTGCCGCCGATCCCGCTCAGCGTGCCCGCCTGCTCGAAGGGGCCGGCCGCCGATGAATCCGTATGTGGAGAAGTGGCTCGACGAGCACGCCGGCGATCTGATTGCGTGGCGCCGCCATATCCATGCCAACCCCGAGTTGGCGCGGCAGGAGTACGCCACCACCGAATTCGTGGCGACGAAGCTGACCGCGGCCGGACTCGACCCCAAGGTGCTGCCGCGGGGAACCGGTCTGATCTGCGACCTCGGTCCGACGGACGGACCACGCCTTGCGCTGCGTGCCGACATGGATGCTCTCCCACTGCAGGAGATGACGGGGCTCAGTTTCTCCTCGACCGTCCCCGGCGTCTCACACGCATGCGGCCACGACGCACACACCACGGTGCTTCTCGGAGCGGGTCTGGCGCTCGCATCGGTCCCCGAACTGCCCGTCGGTGTGCGGCTGGTGTTCCAACCGGCCGAGGAGGTCATGCCCGGAGGCGCGCTCGACATCGTCGCTGCCGGAGGCCTCGACGGTGTGTCGCGTATCTTCGCGCTGCACTGTGATCCACGGCTCGAGGTCGGCAAAGTGGGCATGCGGGTCGGGGCGATCACCTCGGCCGCCGACACCATCGAACTCGTCCTCGATTCACCCGGTGGGCACACGTCGCGCCCGCACCTGACCGGCGACCTCGTCTACGGGCTCGGCACAGTGATCACCGGACTTCCGGGCATGCTCAGCCGACGGATCGATCCGCGAACCGGCACCGTGATGGTGTGGGGCGCGGTCAGTGCGGGCAAGGCCCCGAACGCCATCCCGCGCACCGGAATGCTGGCAGGCACCGTACGCACCGGCGAGCACGAGACCTGGGAACTGCTCGAACCGATGGTCCGCGAGATCGTGCACGGGCTTCTCGCTCCCACCGGGGTGAGCTACGAACTGCACTACCGTCGCGGTGTACCGCCCGTCGTCAACGACGAGGTGTCCGCGAAGATGTTCGAGGACGCCATCCGCGCCGCCGGCCCCGACATGCTCTCCGACACCCCGCAGTCCGGTGGGGGCGAGGACTTCTCGTGGTACCTCGAACAGATCCAGGGCGCGATGGGACGGCTCGGCGTGTGGTCCGGTTCCGGACCGGAACTCGACATCCACCAGTCGACGTTCGATCTCGACGAGCGGGCACTCCCGGTGGGTGTGCGGGTGCTGACCAACCTTGCGCTCGGCGCGATCGGATAGCTCCTTCGCGGGGCGGTCCGGATTCCCCGCAAGATAAATAGCTCTCCGGGGGGATGCCCGACGACGAACCATCGACCTAGTGTCGGGTGTGCTCCATACGAGATCGAGGGCGACCGACCCATCATCACGTGTCCGGCATGTCGCCTCCGGCCAGGGCCGGGCCGTTGTCGAAGCGTGGACACCGGAGACGTCGTACGCTCCGCTGCGCCCGCGCGGACGCAGCGGAACACCAGGTCTCGTCGGTGCAGTGCTGTTGCTGACCCTGCTGTTCGGCACGTCGGTCGGGCAGCTGACCGACATGGTGCCGTGGGTCGTGGCCGCCTACCTGCTCGGGGCGCTACAAGTGCTTCCGCTGGTGTTCGTGTTCGCGAGCCCGCTGGTGACCTGGCAACTGATGACCTTCGGGTTTGCTGCGGGCACGGTCTCGGGGCTGGTCCAGGACGAAGTCGTGCCATGGCCGGTCGCAAGTTGCATCTCGGCCGGTACGGCACTGATCGCACTCGCCTCGGACCGGCCGCTTCGGGTGGTGTCGGCTGCGGCGCCGACGTCGCTGATCCTGGTCGTCCTTCCTGCAATGTGGACGGTCGGCCTGCCGCTGCATGCGGTTGCGATGATCGCTGTTGCCGCTACGGGGATCGTGGCTGCCGGCGCGGTCTTTCGGCGACTGCGCGCTGCCGAGACACATCTGGTCGTGGAACGAGGGCTGCGCCGTGAACAGGAACACCGCGAAGCCATCGCCCGCGAGCGCACCCGTATCGCACGCGAGTTGCACGACGTGGTTGCCCACCATATGTCGATGATCGCGGTTCAGGCACAGGCCGCGACATTCACACATCCGGAACTACCGGTCGGTGTGCACTCCACATTCGACGACATCCACGCGGCGGCAGCGACCGCGTTGACCGAGATGCGCAGGGTCGTCGACGTCCTCCGAGGCCCCGAAACGGAGGGCGGATCGGAAGCTCCTACACTCGACGGACTCGACGACCTGGTCGCGAGATGGTGCGGTTCGTCGGGGCAGCAGGTGGACCTGCGAGTATTCGGGGATCCGGACACGGTACCGACGGAGATCTCGTGTGCGATGTACCGCATCCTCCAGGAAGCGCTGACCAATGCGCATCGGCACGGGGCAGGAAGCGGCGTGGCCGTCGAGATCCGGATCGGAGCGGGACATTCGCGCCTCACGGTCGGTAACGTCATCGTGCCCGGCCACCCGGCGTCCGGTGGCGGAGGGCACGGGCTCATCGGAATACGCGAACGGGTCGCCGCGTACGGCGGGACCGTGGAGACGGGCCCAGACGAGTATGGACGGTTCGTCGTCGATGTCGAGTTCGACCATCGTGCTGGGGCACACGCCGGTCTCAGGGAGGAGCGATGATGATTCGCGTGGTGGTGGCCGACGACCAGGCGCTCGTCCGCGACGGAATTGCCGCGGTGCTGAACACTCAGAGCGACATCGACGTGGTGGGATCTGCGGAGGACGGCGCGGAGGCGGTCGAGCTCGTCGCAGCATTGGATCCCGACGTCGTGGTCCTCGACATCCGGATGCCCAGGCTCGACGGAATCCGCGCTGCGGAGGCGGTACTCACCAGACCGGACAATCGCACCAGAGTGATGATGCTGACCACCTTCGACCTCGACGACTACGTCTACGACGCGCTGAGTCTCGGAGCCAGCGGGTTCCTGCTGAAGCAGTCGCCCGCGTCGGATTTCATCACCGGTGTGCGCACCGTCGCAGCGGGGGAGTCGATGCTCGCACCGTCGGTCACCACCCGTCTGATCGCCGAATTCGCCAGGCGCAAGGGCACTGCGGTCGTGGAATCCGGTCGGGCGTCGGTGTTGACGCCGAGGGAACGGGAAGTCCTGCAGGTGATGGCGCGCGGCATGTCGAATCCCGAGATCGCGTCGGAACTGTCGGTGGCGGAGGAAACGGTGAAAACGCACATCGGGCGAATCCTTGCGAAGCTGGGCCTGCGCGACCGGACGCAGGCGGTCGTCTTCTATTTCGAGCACGTCCAGGGGCGGGCCTGAGCGCTCGGGGTAGCTCGCCCGAGCTACCCCGAAAATCGCTGCTGCAGGGGATGTTCGGATGATCGTGCGTCCGTAGCGTTTTCCGCATGCTACTCGAGCGCACCCGCATTCACGACCGGGCACGTTTCGTCTCGGCCGGTCTGTTCGCCCATCGATGGACGCTGACCTTCGCGGCCTTCTCCGTAGTTGCTCTCGTGTACGGTGCAGTGACGCAGCTGCATCCGCATCGCGTCTGGGCGTTGTGGGCAGTCGTCGGATATGCGGTGGCCACTGTGCTTGCCGTGAGGCGGCGCCTCACGCCGGCCGCGGTGTCTGCGGTGATCGGCGCCGTAGTGGCGCCGGGAACGGCACTGATCGCGACACGCACCGCGCAGCTGGAAGTGTCGGTGGTCGCGGAGTCGGCCGCTTATCTGATCACCACGGGCAGCCCCTACGTTCCGGACCCGTCGGTGCTCGCCGAGTACAACCCGTACGGCCCTGCAATGACGCTCTTCGGCACACCCTCGCAACTGTTCCCGGAGAACCCGCTCGGTGATCCGCGAATCTGGTTCGCACTGTTCTTCGTCGTGTGTGTCCTGCTGACCTCGACGATGGTCCTGGCCCGGCCGCTCCCGCGACGCTCTGGAATGCAGATGACGGTTCTGATCGCGTCGCCGGTGGTTGCCCTGGCCATGACGGTCGGTGGAGTCGATCTTCCGGTTGTCGGTGCAGCACTTCTCGGTCTTGCGGCGGCGACCCGAGGCCGGGTGGTGACGACGGCGGTGTCGTTCGCCTTCGCCTGCGCTCTCAAGCCGCTCGCGGTCCCGGTTCTCGTGGTCGCGCTCGTTCTGATGTGTGCGCGATACGACCGCCGCACGGCCCTGCGGGCAGGGGTGGCATGCGCCGCCCTGACGGTCGTGTTCCACGTTCCGGCCTTCACCGATCCGGCGGCCTTCGTCCGGCACACGCTGCTCTTCCCGCTGGGGCGCACGGACGTCGTGACCCCGGCCGGAGACTCCCTTGTCGGCGGGGCACTGGCTCGTCTGGTGCCGTACGGTCCGACGCTCGCGTCGGTCGTTCTGGCCGTTGCAGGAGTCTGTGCTGCCGTGGTGCTGGTGCGGAATCCGCCGGACTCCTTCGTTCGTGCTGCCTCGTTCGCTGCCGTCCTCCTCACGGTTGTCTTCCTGCTCGCTCCCACTTCCAGGTTCGGGTACTTCGTCTACCCGCTGGTTCTCGGTGGCACCGCAGTCGTGTTCGCGCTGGACACGGCCTGTCGCTCCGCGCGGACTAGGGTGCAGATGAGCCGGACGGAGACGGCCCGGTGAACTTCCAGAACCGCATCCTGGTCGTGACCAACGATTTTCCTGCCCAGGCAGGGGGTATCGAAACGTTCGCGTTCGAGATGGTCCGCCGCTTCGATCCGGCTGACGTGATCGTCTACACCTCCGCTGAACCGGGTGCCGTCCACCACGATGCGCAGATGCCGTTTCGGGTGATCAGGGATCTTTCGCGCATGCTTCTTCCCGCCCGGCGTATGGCACGGACGGTGCAGTCGATCGCGGTCGAGCACGGATGTGATCGTGTCTGGTTCGCCGCTGCCGCGCCGCTCTCGTCTCTTGCGTGTCCCCTCCGCACGGTCGGTGTGCATCGCATCGTCGCATCCGGCCACGGGCACGAAACGTGGTGGGCGAAACGGCACGGTCCCGATCGGGCACAGGGGGCCGGTGATTGTGTGTGTTGCGAGACTGGTGCGCAGAAAGGGACAGGACGCCTTGATTCGAGCGCTGCCGATGATCCGCGACCGCCACCCGGACACCCGACTCGTGTCGGTCGGTGACGGACCTCGCCGTCGTGACCTCCGCGCGCTCGTCCCGCTCATGTTGCTCGACGATCCCGACGCCGCAACCCGAATGGGCAGCGCCGGACGGGAGTGGGCGCAGAGTTGGGCATGGGACGCGACCTGGAAGACACTCGCCGGTCTCCTGGAGTGAGCCCATTGCGGAGAGGCGTGAAAGTTGACCATCAGTTAAGAAAGGCTTACCTTATGAATCGTTACGTCACCTTACGGGCGTCCTGCTCGACCTAACGGAAGAATTCTGTGTCAGCACCTGAACTCATCGCTCCCGGCTCAGGCGAATCGGCCTCCGCCGCACTCGCTCCGGTCCTACGAATCACCATGGGAACCGACAACCTCGCGGGGGGCACCCACGGCGACCCTCGGCTCGGTGAGGTCGACCTCTACCGCCTGCCGAGCACGGACCTCACGTCGGTACGCGGCCTGATCATCGGCGGAGGATCGGACCAGATCTTCCTCGAGCGCAACAAGGACCTGCTCACCGAGTTCGTCACCTCGGGTGGCCGGGTCGCGGTCATGGGGCACGTGCTCACCGATTTCCTTCCGGGGCTGGGGGTGTGGCGCAAGCTCGCGTACACCGGTCCGAAAGACCTGGCGATCACTCTCGGCGACCCGCACCCGGTATGGGCCGGCGTCGATCCTGTCGATCTGAGTACTCGAAAGGGTGTCACCGGGTTCTACGCGCGCGGCTACATCGACAAGATTCCGGAGGGCGCCCTCGTCGCCACCCGGATCGGGCGGCATGCGCTTCCCCTCGACTACGTCTACCCACTGGGCGAGGGGCAGGTGCTTGCTCACGGCGGCAACGACCTCACCGGCTGGGCGAACGACCCCAACAGCTCTTCGAAACTGACCACTCAACTCATCGATTGGCTGATGCAGCGGTGACGACCGTCGAACCCTTCTCCCGTACCGACCGTGCGCCTGCGCGGGGCACGCGACTCGCGCTCATCCACGGCGGCTCCTACCCGCACCTGCAGACGATGAAGGACCCGGCGGTGCTCGCCCACCAGCCGGACTTCCACTACCTCGCAGACCTCGCCGACGGCGACCTCGACGGCTACTCGACGGTGATCGTCGCAGACCGCCTGCACCCTGATCTCGTTGCCCGTCACGCCGCGCAGTTCCGCGCTGTCGCCGAGCGCGGCGGCACGCTCGTCGTACTCGGCGAGAACCAGGTCCACACCTGGCTTCCCGGCGTCGAATGGGAACCGCGGCCGACGAACTTCTGGTGGTGGCTCCACGGGGAGGATCCGTTGATCCGCACCCGCAGTCACGACCACGAATCATGGCAGTACCTGACCACCAAGTCGGCGATCTGGCATCACCACGGACTGCTGCGCACGGACGCGGACGTGGTGCCGCTGATCGTGTCCGAGGAGCCCGACGCCGCGGGTGACGCGCACGACGCGGGCATGATGCTGTACGAGGACACCGTCTCGACGCCGGGGCGCCTGATCGTCACGACCCTCGATCCGACGTACCACCACGGAAGCAACTTCATGCCGGGCGCGACCCGATTTCTCTACGCGCTCCTGCGCTGGGTCGACAACACATGAGTACGTCGGATATGTGAGACGACGACGCCCGGTCACCGCATTGTCGGTGACCGGGCGCCGGCCTACTCTGCCGGGGAATCCCTCAGGGTATGGGCGACAAGAGCATTCGCGTGACCATGCCCCATTTCGTGATCGGCCTTCAGCCAGTTCACGAGTTCCATGTGTTTCGTCAGTTCGGACGAGCGGATCAACGCCATCCACTCCTCGATCGGACGGCCGTACTTCTTCTCGATGGACGGGAAGTACGATTCGGGGCCCTTGGGTGTGTCGGTCATGCTCGGGAGGGTAATCGGGGCGTCCGACACGTTCGGTGAACGTCGCCTGGTCCACCTCGACCAGCGGCTGGCTCGCTCAGCGCCGGTGTTGCAGTACGCGGCGAGACACGAGCCGGGTGAGCACCGCGACCGCGGATCCTCCGGCAGCAGTGCCCACTACGAGCAGGATCAGGCCAACAACCCACAATCCGGTCTCGTCGCTCGCTGCCGCGTCGCGCCCCCACGCGAGCGCGAACCCCACGGTCGTGCACGCGACCACCGCGATGCTGCCCTTGACCGAGCAGCGCAACGCCAGGCACCCGGCGACGACGATGCAGGTGATCGTCGCTCCGGCCGCGACCACCTGCATCGTCGAATACGGTCCTGTCACACTGCCATCCGTCAGCGTTCGGTAGCCGGTCTCCCACCCGAGCCATGCGAACCAGGTCGCCGCGGACGCAGCGGTGACGACGAGCAGGGTCAGCGCTGTGCGCGTGGTGGGCATGGTCGTACGGTACGGGGACCTATCCGATGATGTCGTAGACCTCGTCCGCAGGTGCGGCGAACAGGCGATCGGCCATCTCCTGCTTGAGGACGGTCAGTCGTGCGTTCTCTACGTCGGTGCGATCCGCCTTGCGGCCGAGACCGATGAACTCGTCGGTGACGAAACCCTCCCGGATCTCGAGGCGCACGGAGACACCGCGATAGGTCAGCACGAACACGTACCGCTCCAGAGTTGCGCCGCGGTCGGTGCGTTCGAGAGTCGAGTCCACCGTGAAACGATCCTCCGTCACGGCGCGGGTCACCGCTTCGAACGTGTCGCGCACGCCCGGACCGCGGTGGGCAGTGGCGACGGAGATCTCGCGCCGTTCGGCGGGGGAGTCGGGGCTCAGGACGGGCAGGGCACGTTCGAGCACCTTGACGGCATGGGCGACCCCTCCGGGGAATCCCGGCCCGTGATACTTCATGACGTCGGCGACAGTGAAATCGAGATGTGTTCCGTTGTCGACGAGTTCCAGCGGTGCAGCCATGTTCTTCTCCTGGATATCTGTCAGTGGGTGCCGGTCGCGGCGGCCACCAAGGCCGCGGTGTACTGGTGCGACGGGGCGGTGAATACTTCGGCGGAATCGCCCTTTTCGACGACCCTTCCGTCCTGCATGACCATGACGGTGTCGCAGCTTCGTGCCGCGAGCGCCAGATCGTGTGTGATGTGCAGGACCGCAAGATCCTGAGTGCGGGCGAGTTCGGACATCAGATCGACGATCTCGATGCGCAGCGACGCGTCGAGCCCGCTGGTGGGTTCGTCGGCGAGCAGGAGCCGGGGACGAGTGACGAGGGCGCGCGCGAATGCGACGCGCTGGCGTTGCCCGCCCGACAACTCGTGTGGGTAGCGGTCGACGAAATCGGCTGCCGGTGTCAAACGCACCGATTCCAGCGCGTCCAGCGCCGCATCCCGTTGCCCGGACCGGGTACCGATGCGATGGATCACCATCGGCTCGGCGACGATGTTGCCCACCCGCATGCCGGGTGGGAGCGACGCATACGGATCTTGGAAGACCATGTGCATCCCGCGCCGCAGTGCCCGGCCCGTGCGCCTCGAGGCAGTCGCGAGATCGATACCGTCGAAGACGATTCTCCCGGACGTCGGGGGCACGAGGCCGGCGATCGCGCGCGCGACAGTGGATTTCCCGGCACCGGAACCTCCCACGAGCGCAATGGATTCACCGGTCGAAACCAGCAGGTTCACGTCGCTGACCGCGGGCGCCCCGTCGAACGCCACCGACAATGATTCGACCTCGAGCAGGATGCTCATCGGGTGACCTTCTCCCTGAGGGGTTCGAGCCGCGGCGCGGCGTCGACGAGTCGGCGGGTGTACGGATGCTGCGGCTCGGTTGCGATCTGCGCGGCGGTACCCATCTCGACGAGCTCGCCGTCCTTCATCACGGCAATGCGATCGGCGATCCGTTCGATGACCGGGAGGTTGTGCGTGACGATGAGCAGTGCGAGCGAATGGCGCGTGCGCAGATCGTCGAGCAACGCGAGTACTTCGGCCTCGCGGAGCACATCGAGGCCACTGGTCGGTTCGTCGGCGATCACCACGTCCGGTTCGTTGGCCAGGGCCATGGCGATGACCATCCGCTGGCGCATACCGCCGGACAACTGGTGCGGATACGCGTCGGCGCGGTCGGCGCCGAGTCCGACCTGCGTGAGCAGAGCGAGGGTGCGGTCGCGTGCCTCGCGCCGACTGCATGAGCGGTGGACGAGAATCGCCTCGTCGATCTGAGAACCGACTCTCCGCACGGGGTTCAGCGCACTCAACGCTTCTTGCGGGATCAGGGAGATCCGGTTTCCGCGGAGCGTCCGCAGTTCGGTGTTCGACAGGGTGGCGACATCGCGGCCGGAGACGAGGACCCGTCCCGATGCGATCCGGGCGGCGGAAGGAAGAAGTCCGAGCGTCGCGGCGGCAACGGTGGATTTGCCGCTGCCCGATTCACCGACGAGGCCGACGAGTTCGCCGGCTGCGACGGTGAAGGAGACGTTCGTCGCGCCACGACCGTTCTCGCCGTACACGACCGTCAGATCGTCGACGACGAGCGGAGCTGTCGGTGCTTTCACGACCGGTGCCGCACCGGCCGGGAAGGTCTCTGCCGGGCGAGCTTTCCGGCGAAGACGAGCCCGTTCACGGGTGGTGAGAACCGGCCGGGACCGCTCCTCGATCGCATTGCCGAGGAGTGCAAAGCCGAGCACCGTGACCGCGATCGCGATACCGGGTGGCAGAACCCACCATACCCACGCGTCGGTGAGGAAGGCATTGCGCGCGTGGGCCATCGACAGCATCGAGCCCCAACTTGCAGACGAGATGTCGCCGAGTCCGAGGAACGCCAGTGATGCTTCGAGCAGGATTGCTGTCTTGACAGTGAGCACGAACTGCGGGATCACCAGCGGCACGATCGCCGGGATGATATGCCGACGCAACACATACACCGGGCCGGCACCCATGGCACGTTCCGCTTGGATGTAGTCGCGTTCGCGCAGAGTGAGCACCTGGGCGCGCAGTTCCCGGGCCAAGCCCGCCCACAGCACCGCCGAGATCACCATGATCTGCGTGCCGAGGCCGGGGCCCGCGAAGACTCCGATGACGATCGTCAGAGGCAGCACCGGCAACGACAACACCACGTCGACGATGCGCATCAGGACGGTGTCGACCGCGCCGCGCACATACCCGGCGGCAATGCCCACCACGGTGCCGATCGTCGTCGCGACCAGCGCCGCGACCACACCGATGAACAGGGAGATCTGGGCGCCGTGGATGAGCATCGACAGCAGGTCGTGGCCCACGTCGTCGGCGCCGAGCCAGTGGTCTGCGGAAGGTTCGGCGAACGGCCGGGTGACGCGTTCGGTGGGATCGTACGGCGCGAGCCACGGTGCTGTGGCCGCACAGAGGAGAAGTATCCCCAGAATCAGGGTGCCCACGAGTGCGAGGCGTTGCGAGCGGGTCTTCGTTCCGAGAAGCGTCATGCCGGTATCCCTTCCGGTGATCGCGCGTCGCGCTTCTTCGCTGCGGTCCGGTCTTTGCGCACTCGAGGGTCCAGCAGTGGGTAAGTGAGGTCCGCGAGCAGATTCGCCGCGACGATGCCGACGGTGGCGAGCAGGAAAGCGCCCTGCAGAAGCGGGTAGTCACGCGCGGTGACGGCGTCGAAGGTGAGTTTGCCCAGGCCCGGATAGGCGAAGACGGACTCGACGACGACGGCTCCCGACAGCAGCACCCCGACGGTCAGGGTGAGCGTGGTGTACACGGGCAGCAGGGCATTGCGTAGTGCATGCCCGAGCGCGACACGAAGCTCGCCGAGCCCCTTCGCCCGGGCGAGCCGGATGAACGGCTCGTCCAGCACTCCCACCATCGAGGCGCGGGTCATGAGGAAGAACCCGCCGATGCCGGCGATGGTGAGTGTCGCGACGGGAAGCGCCATGCGGGACGCGACCTCGGTGAGCCATTCGAATCCGGTCGCATCGAACGAGGCGGCGCCGTAGGAAGGGAACCAGCCGAGCGTCACCGAGAACACCGCGATGAGGATCATGCCGATCCAGAAGCCGGGCATCGAATCGAGCGCGAGAACCGTGACGACACTCCCGGTTTCCTTCGCGGTGCCGCGGCGCCATGCCGCCCACGTGCCGAGCAGGGATCCGATGACGAACGCGAGGAGTGTCCCGATCCCGACCAGCGCGATCGTCCACGGGAGCTTCTCCCACAGCACATCGAGCACGGGACGATTGTGCTGCACGGACATCCCGAGATCTCCGTGCAGCAGCCCGGACCAGAACGAGACGTACTGTTCGAGGATCGGCCGGTCGAGGCCGTAGTCTGCGCGTATCTGTGCGACGTAAACCGGGTCGAGCGACTGCTGGTCGCCACCGTAGAGGTAGTTGACGGGATCGCCCGGTGCCAGGTGTGGAAGAACGAAGTTCAACGTCACCGCGGCCCACAGCACCAGGGCGTATTGTCCCGCTCGGCGCAGCGCGGTCATCAGTCCTGCGGAGCTTCTGCGTTCGCGGCGTCGACGACGTCGGAGGGCAGGAACGACCACTTGTGGACGATGCCGTAGCCGGGGGTTTCGACCCAGCCGGTGAATCGGTCGGAGCGGAATGCCCAGGTTTCGTCCGGGTAGTACAGGGCGATGGCGGTGGGCTGACGGTTGAACAGCTCCTGCATCTCCTGCATCGCCGCGATGCGCGATTCGTTGGTCTGGGTGGCGCGCCACTTCTCGTACAGCGCATCGAATTCCGGGTATGCGAGATCGGGGTGCTTCCACAGGTTGCCCGAACGGTGCGACATGATGAACTGAGTCGAGTCGGCCACCGCGTGCGGGCTGTTGGTGGTGACGTAGAGGTCGAAGTTCTTGTTCGCAGAGGCATCCGAGAGCGAGCCGGCGTCGAGCGGGCTCACGGCGACGTCGATTCCGACCTCGGCGAAGTCCTCGGCGATCAGTTCGGCGGCGCGGACCATCGGCGCGTCACCGCCGTTGACGATCAACGTGAACGGCGCGTCCTCTCCGGCCGGGTTCTCGCGGGTGCCGTCGCCGTCTGTGTCCTTCCATCCGAGTGAGTCGAGGAGCGCGGTGGCCTGCTCGGGCTCGTATGGGGTGGAGGCGTCGGGGTCGGCGAACGGTGCGTCCGGGTGCACATAGCCCTGGGTGCCGGGTCGGCCCTGGCCCAGGCCGACGATGTCGAGCATCTGGTCGCGGTCGACCGCGAGGTTCAGCGCAGCGCGGAAATCTGCCTGCGCGAAGGGCTCACGCGTGAAGTTCAGTTTGAGCTCGGGGTACTGCAAGGGCGCCACGGTGAGGGTGCCGATGTCGCTCGATGCGGTGAACTGATCGACCAATTCGGGGGTCAGCGCACGGTCGACGGCGTCGACCTGGCCGGAACGCAGCGCGGTGAATGCGGCGGACGAGTCGGAGATCACCGGCATGACCAGTGCGTCGACCGTCGGTGCGCCCGCGAAGTAGTCGGCGTTGGCCTCGAAGCGGTATCCGGTGGTGGGGCTGTAGTCGACGAGCTTGTACGGGCCGGTGCCGATCGGGTAGTCGGTCACCTCTTTCGCCTTCGCCGGGTCGATCGCCGACCAGAAGTGTTCGGGAAGGACGGGGAGGTCGGCGAGCGTGACGGTGCCGAGCTCGGGGCACGCGTAGTCGCACACGAACCGCACCGACGTCGGGCTCGTCGCCTCCACGGTCGAGATCGACGGAGTGTCGTTGACGTGATGTGTGAAGCGTCCGGTCGGGGCAGCGTGCATGAAGTGAAAACTGAAGACGACGTCGTCGGCTGTGAACGCCTCACCGTCGTGCCAGGTGACATCGTCGCGCAGATCGACGTCCCATGTCGTCGCGTCGACCTGTCGTACATCGGTGGCAAGCCACGGCTGTGGATCGGCGACGTACGGTGACGGCGACAGCAGCTTGTCGTAGATGAGCTCGGTCATCTGATCGGTCTGACCGGCGAAGATGTTGCCCGGGCCACTGTCCTTCGCGACGGCGATCGTCAGGGACTCGGCTGTCTCCGGGCGGTCGGCAGTCGTCGACGAGTCGGACGAGCCGCATGCGGCGGCGAACAGCGCGGGAATCAAGACCAGCGCGGGTACGGCGCGGGCACGCCGGTAAGTACGAATCACGAGGAGTCACATTCTGGTCGGGGCCAAGATTGGCTTACCTAAGTTTGGTTAGCGTGACCTTATACCACCGTGGTGGTCGTCGTGTTGAGCGGGCGATGCCGTGGCGTGACCGTGAAAAACACGAATCCCGCGACGACTCGAGGTCATCGCGGGACGAGGGGGATCGGTTCGCCGAGTGTCAGAAGGCGTCGGGGCGTCCCGGGCCGACGTTACGGCTGTTGCGGGTGCGCAGGCTCATCACATAGTCGGACGGAGCTCCGGCGATCTCTGCGGCATCGGCCATGACACCCAGGTAGCGGGCGGACGGAAGCCCACCCTCGTATCCGTCGACGACGTACAGCCACGCCAGAGCGGGGCCGTCGGCTGTGTCGATGCGAACGCGGATCTTACGATGGAAGCCGAGTTCGGCGCCTTCCCAGCGGTCGAGACTGCGCTCGTCGTCTTCCGGCACGTCGTAGAGCACGACGAAGACCTTCGCTGTCGGATCCTCGACGACCGTCGCCAGCGCGCCTTCCCAACCGATGTCGGCGCCGGCAAAGGTCAGTCGCCATCCGTGCAACCAGCCGGTACCGGCCATCGGCGAATGCGGGCAGCGCGTCAGCATCTGCTCCGGATGCATGTTGGACCCGTAGGCGGCGTATATCGGCACGTCCATAAGGCTAACGGTTCGGTCTCGATAGCACCGTGCCGGGCGCCGACTGCAATGACGGAGAGGTCGTCGACGCTGGCGTGGTGTCGCTGCCTCTCCTACCGGTCTCTCTGCGCAGCGCCCTCGTCGTGGCATAGCGTTGTTGCGGGCCGACCGCACACCCCCGCGGACGCCCGAGCTGGGCCCGATACCCTTATTCGGAATCGATACAGAGGAGAACAATGACTCGGATTGTCATCATCGGCGGCGGACCTGCCGGTTACGAGGCGGCGCTCGTGGCAGCGCAGTACGGCGCGTCGGTGTCTCTGATCGATTCGGACGGAATCGGTGGAGCATGCGTTCTCTTCGACTGCGTTCCGTCCAAGACCTTCATCGCGTCGACGGGAATCCGCACCGATATGCGGCGCGCCGCCGACCTGGGAATCGAACTCGAGCGCACCACCGTCTCGCTGCCGCAGGTGCACGCACGTGTGAAGAGCCTTGCGCGTGCCCAGTCGGCCGACATCCGCACGAAGCTCGAGGCTGCGGGCATCACGCTGCTGTCCGGGCACGGTGAGCTGATCGACCCCGAGGTCGGGATGGCTGCGCACAAGGTTCGCGCGAAGCTGTTCACCGGAGACGACAAAGTCCTCGACGCCGATGTGGTGCTCATCGCAACCGGTGCGAGTCCTCGTGTGCTCCCGAACGCCGAACCCGACGGTGAACGCATCCTGACATGGCGTCAGCTCTACGACCTCGACAAGCTCCCCGAGCATCTCGTGGTGGTCGGTTCGGGCGTGACCGGCGCCGAGTTCGTGTCGGCATACACAGAAGTCGGGGTTCAGGTCACCGTGGTCTCGAGCCGCGACCGCATCCTGCCCCACGAGGACGAAGACGCTGCACTCGTGCTCGAGGACGTGCTCACCGAACGTGGCGTCACCCTGGTCAAGCACGCGCGTGCCGATTCGGTGGAAAACACCGAGAACGGCGTTCGGGTGCTTCTCTCGGACGGCCGCATCGTCGAGGGCAGCCACGCCCTCATGACGGTCGGATCTGTCCCGAACACCCAGGGCCTCGGACTCGACAAGGTAGGGCTCGAACTCGACCGGGGCGGCTACCTGCCCGTCGACCGGGTGTCGCGCACATCGGTGTCCGGAATCTATGCCGCAGGCGACTGCACGGGACTGCTGCCGCTCGCCTCGGTCGCTGCGATGCAGGGACGCATCGCGATGTACCACGCACTCGGCGAGGGCGTGAGCCCGATCAAGCTCAAGACAGTGGCGGCGGCGGTGTTCACCCGCCCCGAGATCGCAGCTGTCGGTGTCAGTCAGGCCACCATCGACAAGGGAGAGATCCCCGCTCGCACGGTGATGTTGCCGCTCAACACGAACCCGCGGGCGAAGATGTCGGGGTTGCGCCGCGGCTTCGTCAAGATCTTCTGCCGGCCCGCGACGGGAGTGGTGATCGGCGGTGTGATCGTCGCGCCCAACGCATCCGAACTCATCCTGCCGATCGCGCTGGCGGTGCAGAACAACCTCAACGTGACCGATCTCGCGCAGACCTTCTCGGTGTATCCGTCGCTGAGCGGTTCGGTGACCGAGGCCGCGCGTCAGCTGATGCGACACGACGACCTGGGCTGACCGGCTCACGCGCAGTGAAGGCGCCACGGGCGTCATCTGCACCGAGGCGGCAACTTTCCTCCGGTGCCACGGGTTTCCGCATGTCGACGAACTGAGGAAACCCCGACTATCGGAGGAAAGTTCCGGGCACCGCCGACTGCAGATACAGCGAGCACCCGGGAGTTGACTCTCCCCTCGGGGGAGAGTCGACGGTGGAGGCATGACCACACACAGCATCTTTCCCGTCGTCCCGGTTGCCGACATCCGCCGCAGCCGCGACTTCTACGCAGGACTCCTGGGTCTGGCCGTCGTGTACGACAGCGACTGGTACGTGCAGCTGCACTCACCGAACAGCGAATCCGTGCAGCTCGGGCTCGTCATACGAGGACACGACACGATCCCGGAGGGATTCCGCGGATCGCCCGCGGGAGTACTCGTCTCGGTCGAGGTCGATGACGTCGACACGGTGCATGCGCGTGCCGCGTCGGCGGAGCTGCCCATCGTGCTGAGTCTGCGCAGCGAGGCCTTCGGGCAACGGCACTTCATGACCGTCGACCCCGACGGTCTTCTCGTGGATGTGATCACGGTGATCCCGTACTCCGACGAGACCGTTGCGAGCGGAGCGGTCACCAGTTGACCATGGGTGCATGATCGATCCGATTCGGTGGATGAGCATCGGTGACTTTGCGCGGGCGTGCCGGCTCACCGTGAAAGCCCTGCGCTATTACGACCGCGAGGCGCTGCTGACGCCGGGGCGGGTCGATCCACACACCGGATATCGGTACTACGCGCCGGACCAGCTCGCCACGGCACTGCGGATCGGTCTGCTGCGCCGGGCCGGAGTGTCGATCGCCGCAATCCGGAGCATCGTCGACGACCCGGTGCGCGGCGCGGACGTGCTCGCCGCCGAGCGTGCGCGCATCGAGTCCGAGGCCGAGCGGGTGCTTCGCTCGCTCGCCCTCATCGGGTCGCTGGAAGAGCTTGCCGCAACGGAACTTCCCGTTCGGGTGCGTCGCATCGACGATCAGGTGGTGCTGTGGCGCGAGGGCAGCGCCGACGCGGACGATCTCGACCGCACGGTTGCCGCCTCGATCGAGGTCCTGCTCGCCGAGGCTGCTGCGCTCGGTGTCGACACGGCTGCGCCGGTGCTCGGGCGGTACCCGGTGGTCCTGGAAGGAGCTGTCGACTTCGGGGTGGGGATCGAGGTCGCAGCGGATTTCGGCGCCGGCGCTGTCCTCATGCCCGGCGGACTCTTCGCCGCGGTGGACTTCACCGGACCAGCATCACTCCTGCCCGTCGCCTATCACTCCCTGTTCGCAGACCTTGCTGCTCGCGGGGTCGATGCCGTCGGCCCCGTGCGGGAGTACTACCTCACCGATCCCGCGGAGGTCGGGGCCGAGAACATGCGCACGAGGGTCGTGCATCCCGTGGCCGACCTCGATGGGACGCTGCCGACACCTCCGCAGTAAATCTTATGGTGCGCCTTACAGTAATGACGTAATCTCGGTGACGTCCAGACGAGGATGCCGGGAAGGGTGCCAATGTTTCGACGGGAATTGTCATGGCGGAGACGCGGCATCGATGCGGCTGTCGTCGCGGTATGTTCCGTCCTGCTCCTGAGCGCGTGCGGCGGATCCGATTCCGACAGCGCAGGCAATCCGGCGGAGGCCGGGGAGCCGGTAGCGGGTGGTGTCGCGACCGTCATCCAGATGGGAGAGCCGCGCACCCTCGACCCCGCGGCCATGAGCAACACGTATGCGGGCTCGTCCCTGCTGGGAAATGCGCTGTACGGCACGCTGATGACCACCGATGTCGACACACTCGAGATCGAGTACGGCTTGGCCACAGACTTCTCGAGCGACGACGGCGGTGTCACGATGGTGCTGTCGCTGCGACCCGATGTGACGTTCTCCGACGGCACACCGCTCGACGCCGAGGCCGTGAAGTTCAACTGGGATCGGTTGCGCGACCCCGCTACCGCGTCGGGATCGATCGGTGAAGCATCGCAGATCGCGTCGACCGAGGTACTCGACCGGACGACACTCGAAGTCACGTTGGTTGCACCGAATCCGAACTACGCGCACAGCGTGATCGTCAGTTCGATGAACTGGATCGCGTCCCCGGCTGCGTTGAAGCAGAGCGCGGCGGCGTTCGACGAAAATCCGATCGGTGCCGGCCCTTTCACCCTCACCAACTGGGCAAGGCAGGACGTCATCGAGCTCGAGAAGAACCCGAACTACTGGGATGCACCCCGGCCGTATCTGGACGGACTCACGATCCGCACGTCGGCCGACACGACGCAGCGGCTCAACTCGATCACCACCGGCGCCGTCGACCTTGCCTCGGACAGCAACTGGGGCACCCTCGCGAAGGCCGAGGATGCCGGAACAACTGTCGAGATCGTGCCGATGGGCGGCGGGCAGTATCTCGGCATGAACAACCGTCGTGCTCCCTTCGACGATCCTCGCGCCCGGCGCGCAGTGTCGCTCGCGGTGGATCTGGAGGCGATGAACCTGACCGTCTACAACGGCGAAGGCTTCGTACCCGACACCCTCTTCCTGGAGGATTCGCCGTGGTACTCGGACATCCCGCTCGGCGGCCACGACACGGAAGCTGCACAGCAACTGTTCGATGAGCTGGCGGCCGAGGGGAAGCCGGTGTCGTTCACCTTCACCACGTTCCCGACAGTGGAGAACAAGGCGGTCGCGGAGACCACGCAGGCTCAGCTCGGTGCTTTCGACAACGTCACCGTCGACGTCGAAGTACTCGATTTCCCGGCGGCATTCGCGAGGTTCGGTACGCGCGACTTCGACATGATGGTTCACGGCGTGACCATTCAGGACCCCGATCACTCTCTCTGGTCGAGCTTCCACTCCACGTCGCAGGGAAACATCATCGGGGTGAACGATCCTGAGCTCGACGTAGCCCTCGACGCGGGTCGTGTCGGCACGACGGTGGACGAGCGAAAGGCCGCGTACGACATCGTGCAGGAGCGGCTCGTGGAGCTGAATCAGGGCGCATGGTATGTCCGACCGGCCCCGGCAGCCCTGATCGGAGACGACATCCAGGGAGTCCGGCTGACCGGTCTCGGTGCGCCGATCCCCGACGGCATGTGGCTCACCGGATAGCAGTCCCGGCGCTCATGCCCAGTCTGCGCTCATGCCCAGTCGTAGGTGCGCTCGACCGCCTTGTTCCATGCGGCATAGAGACGCTCCCGCTCGTCCGCGGCCATGGCGGGTTCCCAGCTCTTGTCGGCCGCCCAGTTCCGCCGGATATCGTCTTCGCCGCTCCAGTAGCCGACGGCGAGTCCGGCGGCATAGGCCGCGCCGAGCGCAGTGGTCTCCGGCACGACCGGCCGCACCACCGGCACGTCGAGCATGTCGGACTGGAACTGCATGAGCAGTTCGTTCGCGACCATCCCTCCGTCCACCTTGAGGGTGCTCAGATCGACGTGGGAGTCGGCGCGCATCGCTTCGAGCACCTCGCGCGTCTGGAACGCCGTGGCCTCGAGGGCGGCCCGGGCCAGATGGCGTTTGTCCACGAACCGAGTGAGGCCCACAATCACTCCGCGCGCATCCGGCCGCCATCGCGGGGCGAACAGACCGGAGAACGCCGGAACGATGTAGGCACCGCCGTTGTCGGGCACCGCCGACGCGAGCGTCTCGATCTCCGCAGCGGAGTCGATGATGCCGAGATTGTCGCGTAACCACTGCACAAGTGATCCGGTCACCGCGATCGACCCTTCGAGGGCATAGACGGCGTCGGCATCACCGATGCGATAACACACAGTGGTGAGCAGGCCATGAGTGCTGTGCACCGGCGTCGTACCGGTATTGAGGAGCAGGAAATTGCCTGTGCCGTAGGTGTTCTTGGCCTCGCCGGGTGACAGGCACGCCTGCCCGAATGTCGCGGCCTGCTGGTCGCCGAGAATACCGGCGACGGGTACACCCGCGAGCGGTCCGCGCTCGCGCGCATGCCCGTACACCTCCGACGAACTGCGGATCTCCGGCAGCATCGACATCGGAATACCGAAGTCTTCACAGATCTGCGGATCCCACTGCAACGTCTCGAGATCCATCAGCATCGTGCGCGACGCATTGGTCACGTCCGTGATGTGGACGCCCGGCGGGTTGCCGTCCTGTCCGCACCCGCCGGTGAGGTGCCACAGGATCCAGGTGTCGACCGTGCCGAACACGAGCCGCCCGGATTCGGCCTTCTCCCGAGCTCCGTCGACATTGTCGAGGATCCACCGGACCTTCGGCCCGGAGAAGTAGGTGGACAACGGCAACCCCGTAGTCGTGCGATACCGGTCGGGACCGGCGTCGCCGGCGAGTTCCTCCACCAGCCGATCCGTGCGCGTGTCCTGCCACACGATGGCGTTGTACACCGGAACACCGGTCGTGCGGTCCCACACGATCGTCGTCTCGCGCTGATTGGTGATACCGATCGCCGCGATGTCTTTCCTGCGTAGATCAGCCTTCGCGAGGGCGGCGGCCCCCACCTCGCGGGTGTTGAGCCACAATTCCTCGGGATCGTGTTCGACCCAGCCCGCCTGCGGGAAGACCTGCCGATGTTCCTTCTGGGCAACCGAGACGACGCGCCCGTCGTGGTCGAAGATGATGCATCGACTGGAGGTGGTGCCCTGGTCGATCGCGGCGATGTACTGGTTCACGGTGTCGTACGGACTCACAAGGATCCTCGAGGTCTCGGAAAGTGTTCACTGGCACAGCACTGTTGTTCGCACTGGCACAGCACTGTGCGGTCGAACCTACTAGCGTTGTGCGGGACATGTCGGCGACTGAGGGAGCGGTTCGGTGACCAACCAATCAGGTGTGCAGATTCTCGGTCCGCAGCAGCGCAAGGAAGCGTGGCGACGCCTCGGCGACGAGCAGTTCGACGTCGTGGTGATCGGTGGTGGTGTCGTGGGTGCAGGGACTGCCCTCGATGCCGCGACCCGAGGTCTGCGAGTTGCGCTCGTCGAGGCCCGGGACTTCGCGTCGGGTACATCGAGTCGGTCGTCGAAGATGTTCCACGGTGGTCTGCGCTATCTCGAACAGCTCGAATTCGGGCTTGTGCGTGAAGCGCTGCGTGAACGCGAACTGTCGTTGTCGACGCTCGCGCCGCACCTCGTCAAACCGTTGAAGTTCCTGTTCCCGCTCACGCATCGAGGGTGGGAGCGGCCGTACATGGCAGCCGGGATGTTCCTCTACGACCGGATGGGTGGAGCGAAAACCGTTCCCGCGCAGAAACATCTGACCCGCGCGGGTGCGCTGCGGATGGCGCCGGGACTCAAGCGCAACTCGCTCGTCGGCGGGATCCGATACTACGACACAGTCGTCGACGATGCTCGCCACACCATGACGGTCGCGCGGACAGCTGCCCAGTACGGCGCGGTCGTGCGAACCTCGACCCAGGTCGTCGGGTTCCTCCGTGAAGCCGACCGGGTGTCGGGTGTGCGGGTGCGCGACAGCGAGGACGGTTCCGTCACCGAAGTACGCGCCCACGTGGTCATCAATGCAACCGGAGTGTGGACCGACGAAATTCAGGCGCTGTCGCATCAACGCGGTCGGTTCCGGGTCCGGGCGTCGAAAGGCGTGCACATCGTGGTCCCGCGCGACCGGATCGTGAGCGACTCCGCGATCATCCTGCGCACCGAGAAGTCGGTCCTGTTCGTCATCCCATGGGGAAACCACTGGATCATCGGCACCACCGACACCGACTGGAACCTCGATCTGGCACACCCCGCCGCGACGAAGGCCGACATCGACTACATCCTCGACCGCGTCAACAGCGCGCTCGTCGTGCCGATCACCCACGACGACATCGACGGGGTCTACGCGGGTCTTCGCCCGCTGCTGGCGGGGGAGAGCGACGAGACATCGAAACTCTCGCGCGAACACGCGGTGGCGCGGGTCTCGCCCGGGCTGGTCGCGATCGCAGGCGGCAAGTACACGACCTACCGGGTGATGGCCGAGGACGCGGTCGATCTGGCCGCCGAGGACATTCCGTCCCGCATCGCACCGTCGATCACCGAGAAGGTGCCACTCCTCGGCGCCGACGGGTACTTCGCCCTGGTCAATCAGACGATGCACCTCGCCGAGCAATACGGGCTCCACCCGTACCGCGTCAAGCACCTCCTCGACCGGTACGGCTCACTCATCGACGACGTACTCGCGTGCGCAGAGGGCAGGCCCGAACTGCTCGAACCGATCACCGATGCTCCGCTGTATCTCCAAGTGGAGGCCATCTACGCGGCTGCCGCCGAAGGCGCGCTGCACCTCGAGGACATCCTCGCCCGCCGTACCCGGATCTCGATCGAGTATCCGCACCGGGGCATGCACTGCGCCGAGCAGGTCGCGCACCTGGTGGCACCGGTACTCGGCTGGGATGCTGCGGCGATCGATCGGGAGGTCGAGACCTATCGGGCCCGGGTCGAGGCCGAGATCGATTCGCAGAGCCGGTTGGACGACGAATCCGCGGATGCCCTGCGTGCCGCGGCTCCGGAAGCACGTGCAGAGATTCTCGAACCTGTGCCCGTGAAGTGATCAGTGCCCGTGAAGTGATCAGTGCGTCAGAAGTACCTTGATCGCGACGATCGTTGCTCCGATCAGGGTCAGAGCGGCTGCGGTCATCAACAGTCGAGTGCTGGGACGCTCACCGTTGAGCCGTCCGATCACGAATGCGATACCACCGATCCGCACCAGCACCGCGAGCTCCGCGAGCAACTGGGCGGTGCGCGGCTCGATCCAGCCGAGCCACCCGATCGCGAGAACGACGCACGGGACCACCGCGGAGGTGAGGATCGGCACCGAGTCGCGCACCTCGGCGCGTCGTTCGGCGGTGGAGAGGCGGCTTCCCCTCCGGACACTGTGCCCCACCGATTCCGCGAAAGCGTGCGCCACGAACGTCGACAGGGCGGTACCGAGGACGATTGCGATTCCGACGTAGGTAGGCGTCGTGACAATCGGGATCAGGGCTGCCAGCACCAGGACGTTGCCGTACACGTACGCGCTGATGCGGCTCGCCGCGTTGGTTCGGTCGAGCGGCGCGTCTCTGGAGAACAACGGCCCGTGGAGAAACGCGTGGGCGTCGAGTCGCATAACGACAAGCGTCGCATGCGCCGCCGAAAATCTCAGCGTTTAGAAATGTCAGCGTTGTCCCGAAAGGTCCGGGCTGTAGTGGACCGGTGAGTCGCGACGGTCGACCGGAGGTAGATTCCGGGCCGGGGTGTGCACGAGTGGGGTGTCCGGAGTGATGCGGCCGGACACGCGATCCCAGCCTGCGCGGGCACGCGGATGGTAGCGGTACCGCCAGGGCACGAGCCGGTTCCCGAGGCCGATGGCACGCCCGACCACTCGGTGGAGTTTCTCCTCGCGTGAGCTCCAGCTGTATCCGAGTAGGTCGCGCACGGGCTGGTCGTAAAGGCCCACGGTGAGCCAGATGAATCCTCGGGTGACACGTGGGCGCACGATCTTCCACGCCGGTTCGGGGAACCAGCGCATGAACGGTGGCCGGTCGAGTTGCGACAGGTCGAGCACGTCGCGGGTGGCCTTGTTGTCTTCGAGGACGTTGCGGCACATGTCGTCCCAGTACTCGACGAACGCCTCCCACGATTCGGGGACGGACTTCATCGACATGCCGTAGAGGCGGTACCACTGGACGTGTTCGTCGAACAGCCGATGCCTCTGCTCGGCGGTGAGCGGACCCTCGAACCACTCGATGGAGATCACGAGACTGTAGAAGAATGTTGCGTGAGCCCAGTAGAACGTGTCGGGGTCGAGCGCGTGGTACTTGCGGCCCAACTTGTCGACACCCTTGATCGTGTTGTGGTAGCCGCGCACCTGCCTGGCAGTCTCCGGTGCGCGTTCGCCGTCGAACACGACCCCGTAGATCGGGTACAGCGACCGGTAGAGCCGTTCGAATCGCTCGTCGAAGAACTGCGAGTGATCCTCGACGCCGGCACCGAGACCCGGGTGCATGTTCTGCATCGACCCTGCCCACGGGCCGAACAGCATGCCCCGCCACCCACCAAAGTATTTCCAGGTCAGGGAATCGGGCCCGAGTGGTCGGGGCTCGATCTCGGGCGTGGTGGGGCCGGCGTCCTGCGAAGATCTCTGACTACGCATGTTGTCAGAGTAGGATCCGGTGGACACGCAGTCAACGACGGGAATCGCACACGGTGGACACCACGCGCCGAAGCTGGGCGGGAATCGGCCTCGACGAACGCCGGCGTGTCCGCAGGGAACGTCTCCTCGACGCGGGGATCGGCCTCATCGGCGCACCCGACGGATCCGCCGCGAACGTGCGCGCGGTGTGCCGGGTCGCCGAACTCACCGAACGCTACTTCTACGAGAGCTTCACCGACCGCGACGCCTTCGTACGAGAGGTCTACGCACTCGTCGGTGAACGGGCACGCGACACGCTTGTCGAGGCGGTGGCCTCAGCGGAGCACACGCACCGGGCGGAAGCGGCGGTCCGTGCGTTCGTGGCCCTGATGGTGGACGAACCGGCGATGGGTCGTGTGCTTCTGCTCGCGCCGCTGCGCGAACCTGTGATCAGCGGGCGAGGAGTCGAACTCGCGCCGGTGTTCGTGGCACTCGTCAGCGCCGAGCTCACCGAGATCGGCGACGACGCGGTGCGCAACATGGTGGCCGTGGGGCTCGTGGGTTCCTTGACCAGCCTGTTCATGGGGTATCTCGACGGCGCGATCACCGTCCCTCGGGAGACCTTCGTGCAACACTGTGTGGCGCTCCTCGAGCGTGCCGGTCGCGACGCTCAACGCTGACACGCCCTGCAGCGATAGATCACCCGCTCGAGGTCGGAGGGGCCTGCGAGTGATCCCGACTCGACGGGACGTGCACAGCGCAGGCACGGCTTGCCGCGACGGCCGTATACCCACAGTCGGCGACCGTGTCGCGGATCGCCGGTCGTCACCCTCGCAGTCCTGTTCCGGTTGGCGTACAACACGCGGTGCGCGAGTTCGGCCCACGCGGTCGGATCGCCTGCCTCTCGTACCGATGTCGCGGGGTCGACGCCACGCAGGAAGCACAGTTCACTGCGGTAGACGTTGCCCACGCCGGCCATGATGCGCTGGTCGAGCAGTGCGAGACCGATGGGACGGTTCGGCTCGCGCGCGAGGTTGTCTGCCGCGAGCGCCGAATCCCAGTCGGGTCCGAGCAGATCCGGGCCGAGGTGCCCGACTGCCTCGGCTTCGTCCTCGCGCGGGAGCACCTCGACGATGCCGAGGTCGAACCCCACCGCCTGCACCTGCTCGGTACCGATCACGACGCGCGCCTTGAAACCGGGTTTGCGCCAGCGTGTTCCACGCTCGTATACGTGCCACTGCCCGTCCATCATCAGGTGTGAGTGAAAAGTGCGCTGCGGCAGGCGAACCAGAATATGCTTGCCGCGCGCGACGACTTCCTCGACGGTGTCGCCGGTCAGGTCGGTCGTCGCGTAGCGGGGCACACGGAAGTCGCTCTCGGTCAGAATGTTTCCGGCCAGTGCTGCGTGCAGCCGTGCGGCCGCCTGGAATACCGTGTCTCCTTCGGGCACGTCAGGACCTCAACCGGTATCCGCGTGGTGTTGCGGAGAACCCGGCCTCACCGAGAAGTTCCGCGAGAGCGTGACCGTGAATCGAGGCGCCGTCGATCTTCTCGACGACGATCTTGTCGACACCGCCGTTCTTGACGGTGTGGGCGAGCGACGCGAATGCGGTGCGGAGGCGGCCGGGATCGTCGGTGAAGGTGAGCAGGGTTCGTCCGCCCCGCTCGACGAACACCACGAGGCTGCCGTCGACCAACACCACGAGACCTCCTGCCTTCCGTCCCGGCCGATGCTTCGATGTGCTCTCGGCGTCTGCCGCCGCTTTCGGCCAGGGGAGTGCGGCACCGTACGGGTTGGCGGGATCGCACGCGGCGAGCGTCACGGCTTCGGTACGGGTGTGCCGACCCTCGAGAGAATCGGAGAACGAGCGCAGCCGATCCACTACATCGGGGGTCGAGAACTGGGCGCCGCCGAGTGAATCGACGAAATATCCTCGTCGGCAACGGCCCGTCTCCTCGAAGCGGCTGAGCACCTTGTACATGAGTGCGAAACCCCCCGGAACGGCTTCGCCCGTCACGGAGCCGCGGGTCACCACTCCGTATCGTTCGAGGAACAGCTCTGCCGTCGTGTGTGCGCGCACCGTCGGATCGGTCTCACGTTCGGGCAGCAGCGACCACCGGCCGGCGACCGTGGGAGGCCCGGTCAGCGACGGAACTGAAGGACGCCCCCGATACATGCGGGCGCGGGGAGCTCTGCGCGGCGTGCGGTGTGCAGGTGTGGCACGGGATGTGTCGCCGATGAGGGCACGCAGCGGTGCGAGAGTGTCGCCGGCAATGTGCCCACTCCACACCAGATCCCATATTGCCGCAGTCAGCGCCGTATCGGTGGCCTCCGGTTGGATGGCTTTCACTGCGTCTCCGAGCTGCCGGAAGAAGTATGCACCTCCGCCTGAGAGCGACTCCCGGATCGCCTCATGGATCCCGGTCGTTTCGATGTCCTCGGCAGGAGCGAGTGTGGCAGAGGCGAGGTCGGCGGGATGCAGTGTGATCCAGCCGTCCTTCCCCGAGATCGAGCCGGCACCGGACCAGACGATCTCACCGTTCGAGGTCAACTCGTCGAGCATCGCGGGCGAGTAGTCGCGCACTCGCGGGGCGAGGATCAGCGGTTCGAGGGCGCTCGCGGGGACGGGGACACCCGCGATCTGCTCGACGACCGCCGCGACACCGTCGAGCCCGTAGAGCGCGCTCGCACCCGGACCACGGCCGAGATGATGCCAGTCGGGCAGGAACCGGCCGAGGGTAGCGGTGCTCACCGGCTCGACCTCGTGCCGTGCCGCGGCCAGCGAGCGGCGACGCAGGCGGCGCAGGACTTCGGTGTCGCACCACTCGGGCCCGGTCGAGCCGGGACGGAACTCACCCGAGGTGACACGTTTGTCGTCGGCCAACCGCTGCAGAACGGACTCGACGACGGCCGTACCCAGACCGAACCGGGCTCCGACCGCCGCAGTGGTGAACGGGCCGTGTGTCCGGGCATGACGGGCGACGAGGTCGCCGAGTGGATCCTCGACAGGTTCGACGAACGCGGTGGGCACGCCGATCGGCAAGGGTACCCCGAGTGCGTCGCGAAGGCGCGACGCATCTTCGATTGCCGCCCACCATCTCTCACCCGCATACGACACCTGCAGCACGCGGCGCTGCGCAGACAGTTCCGCGAGCCACGGACCTGGCTCGTCTGTGCTGCGCTCGCGCAGTTCGGCGTCCGTCGAAGGCCCCAGCAGACGCACCAGATCCGCGATGCCCTCCGCGTCGCGAGCGCGCCGCTCGGGCACCAGGCGTTGCAATTCGAGTTCGGCCTCGTCGATCACGTCTGCGTCGAGCAGTTCGCGCAGCTCCACCCGGCCCAGCAACTCGGCGAGCAACGTCGAATCCAGCGAGAGCGCCGCCGCGCGCCGCTCGGCGAGAGGACTGTCGCCCTCGTAGAGGAACGCGCCGACGTAGTCGAAGAGCAACGAGTTCGCGAACGGCGACGCCGTTGCCGTCTCGACCTCGACGAGACGGATCTGCCGTCTCCCGAGGCGGCCCAGAAGCTCACGCAGAGCGGGCAGGTCGTAGACATCCTGCAGGCATTCGCGCACCGTCTCGAGCAGGATCGGGAAACTCGGGTACCGACGGGCCACGTCGAGCAGTTGCGCGGAACGCTGACGCTGCTGCCACAGCGGCGCCCGCTTCCCGGGGTTTCGCCGCGGCAGCAGCAACGCGCGCGCTGCACATTCACGGAACCGGGATGCGAACAGGGACGAGCCACCCACCTGCTCGGTGACCAGATCCTCGATCTCGTCGTCGTCGAAGACGAAGATGTCGGCGCCCGGTGGGTCGTCCTCGGTGTCGGGCAGCCGGACGATGATGCCGTCGTCGGACGGCGACGGATGCGCCTCGACACCGAACCGGTCGAGCAGGCGTGCCCCGACCGCGAGCGCCCACGGTGCGTGGACGCGCAGACCGAACGGTGAATGCAGTACGAGACGCCAATCGCCCAGCTCGTCGCGGAACCGCTCGACGACGAGAGTGCGGTCGGTGGGGAGATGGCCGGTGGCGGTGCGTTGCTCATCGAGAAGGCCGATCAGATTCGCGGTCGCGTAGTCGTCGAGCCCGCCGGCCCGGCATCGCGCGTCGGCATCGTCGGGCGCTGCGTGACCGAGTTCGCGGATGAACGCGCCGAGCGCCGCACCGAGTTCGGCGGGGCGGCCCTGGTTGTCGCCGTGCCAGAACGGGAGCCGCCCGGCACGGCCGAAAGCAGGGGAGACGAGCACTCGATCGAACGTGATCTCTTCGATCCGCCAGCTGGTCGCGCCGAGGGCGAACACGTCGCCGACCCGCGACTCGTAGACCATCTCCTCGTCGAGTTCTCCCACACGGGTGTTCTTCTCGCCCACCATGTACACGGTGAACAGACCGCGGTCCGGGATGGTGCCGCCCGAGGTGACGGCGAGGCGTTGCGCGCCCGGCCGGCCCGTCAGGGTGCCGTCGGTGCGGTCCCACACCACGCGGGGACGCAGTTCGGCGAACTCGTCGGACGGATAACGGCCGGAGAGCAGATCGAGCACAGATTCGAAGACGCCCCGCGACAGCGTCGCGAACGACCCGCTCCGCCGGACGGTGTCGAACCAGTCATCGACCGCGATCGGTTCGAGCGCGGCCGCCGCCACCGTCTGCTGCGCGAGCACATCGAGGGGATTCGCAGGGACCTGAAGGGCCTCGATGTGCCCGGCGACCATCCGCTCCACGGTGACGGCGCAATGGATCAGGTCGGTGCGGTGCTTGGGGAACAGCACCCCGCGTGAGGTCTCACCGACCTGATGCCCCGCCCTGCCCACTCGCTGCAACCCGCTCGCCACCGACGGCGGTGCCTCGACCTGGATGACGAGATCCACCGCGCCCATGTCGATACCGAGTTCGAGACTCGACGTCGCCACGACGCAACGCAGCCGACCGGACTTCAGGTCGTCCTCGATGAGAGCTCGCTGGTCTTTGCTCACCGAACCGTGGTGGGCGCGTGCGAGAACGGGCTCGGCTCCGTAGGTCACCTCGGTCGATGCACCCAGCAGCGCGGGCGGCGCGACCTCCCGGTCGACGGTACTGCCGGTGCGTTCGGCGTAGATCTCGTTGAGCCGTCCGGTCAATCGTTCGGACAGTCGTCGCGAATTCGCGAACACGATCGTCGAGCGGTGGGCGGTGACGAGATCGACGATCTGTTCCTCGACGTGCGGCCAGATCGACCCGGCCTGGGGAGTGGGCGATTCAGAGTCCTCATTCGGATGCGACACTCCGAGCTCGGTCATGTCCTCGACCGGAACCTGGACGGTGAGGTCCCAGGTCTTGGCCGCGGGCGGGGCCACGATCCGGATGGGTTCGCCACCGACGAGGAACCTGCCCACCTCCTCGCGGGGACGCACGGTGGCGGACAGCCCGATCCGCTGTGCGGGCTTCGGCAGCAGCAGATCGAGACGCTCGAGCGACAGCGCGAGGTGCGCGCCGCGTTTGGTTCCGGCGACAGCGTGCACCTCGTCGACGATCACCGATTCGACACCGGAGAGGGTCTCGCGTGCGGCCGATGTGAGCATGAGGAACAGCGACTCGGGGGTCGTGATGAGAATGTCGGGGGGAGTGCGGGCAAGCTTGCGGCGGTCGGCCTGCGAGGTGTCGCCGGAGCGGACACCCACGGTGATCGCGGGCGGCGTCAGGCCCAGCCGCTTCGCGGTCTGGGTGATGCCCACGAGCGGAGAGCGCAGGTTGCGTTCGACGTCGACCCCGAGTGCCTTGAGCGGCGAGATATAGAGGACTCGCGTGCGGTGTTCGTGCGGCGCCCCGGTAGTCGCCGGATCTGCTGTCTCTGGGGCGACTGTCTCGGGGGCGGCTGTCTCGGGAGGGGAGGCGAGCCGGTCGAGCGACCACAGGAACGCCGACAGCGTCTTTCCTGAACCGGTGGGGGCGACGACGAGGGTGTGCGCACCCGACGAGATCGCGTCCCACGCACCGAGCTGGGCGGGTGTGGGTGCTTCGAACGCACCGGTGAACCACTCCCGGGTGGGAGCCGAGAAGCGGGCGAGGACGTCGGTCACCACTCCATGGTGCACCCGCCGTCCGACAGGTTTGTGGCTCTTCTACTCGAGGGCGAACATGGCGAGCTGCGGGCAGTGCGAATCCGCCCAATGGTTCCTGCCGTTGTGCATCAACCGGCGGACGAGTTCGCGCGCGGCGGGACGCCACGGGAGCGCATCGAACTGCTCGCGGCTCTCGGGGGTCTCGCTCCATCCGATCGACACCTGGTCACCGGTGGGGTAGACGCTCAGTGCCGCGGAGCTTGTCGTGATCCGGTCGATGTCGGCGCCGCACGACTGCTCGAGGCTGTGCTTGTCGACGGTCACGAAGCCACCCACCCGCCTGTCCTCCCGGATGCTCGTGTCGACATACAAGCACGCAACTTCCTGGTCACCGGCGTGGATGCTGATCATCCGGTGGCCCTCGTCGGAAGCGCCGACGGTGGGCAGACATACGGCCGACCAGTACTCGCGCTCGCTGATGCGTGCATTCTCGATTGTGGAGTGGACGTAGTCGCGCAACCAGTTGGTGACGAAGTCGAACTCGGGGTAGAGCTCGAGCTCCCGATACCGGGTGTCGCGTAGCGGAAGATCGGTACCGGACTCTGGCGTACGCATGTTCACGCCCCGATTATGGCGTGTTCTCTGCCACGGCGGCACCGAGGTGCGGATAGGTGTGGTCGCGGGGTCGGTCGGTTGGCTATTCGTCACAGGACAGCCCCTGGGTTGAGGATCGAACGGGGGTCGAGGGCGTTCTTGATCAGGCGGGTCAACGCCATCACGTCGGGGCCCACCTGATCGGACAGCCAAGGCTTCTTGAGCCTGCCCACACCGTGCTCCCCGGTGATGGTGCCACCGAGTTCGATCGCGAGATCCATGATCTGACCGAATGCCGCGTGTGCTCGCGCCGCCATCCTTTCGTCTCCGGAATCGTAGACGATCAGCGGGTGGGTGTTTCCGTCACCGGCGTGCGCGATCATCGCGACCGTCACCGCATTGCGTTCGGCGATCTCGGCTACGCCGGCGACGAGTGCGGGGAGCATCGGCAAGGGCACTCCGACATCCTCGAGGAGGAGGCTCCCGAGGCGCTCGACCGCAGGAATGGCCATCCGCCGCGCCGCCGCGAACGCTTCACCCTCGGCGGGATCGGATGTGTCGAACACGTCGTGGGCTCCGGCTTTTCGGCACGCCTGCACCATCACCTCGATCTCGTGTGCCGCCGCCACACCCGGGGCGTCGGACCGCGCGATCAGCATGGCTTCGGCATCGCGGTCCAGGTCCATCCGCATCGCATCCTCGACGGCATTGATCGTGGTGCGGTCCATGAACTCGAGCATTGCGGGGCGCATGGTCGCGGTGATCGCGATGACGGCGTCGGCCGCGGCCTCCACCGATCCGAAGGTCGCGACCATCGTCGATGCCGGCGGCTGCGTGGGGATCAGGCGGAGCGTCACCTCGGTGATCACTCCGAGAGTTCCCTCGCTGCCCACGAACAGTTTCGTCAACGACAGACCCGCGACATCCTTGAGCCGGGGACCTCCGAGCCGCACCGCGGTGCCGTCGGCAAGGACCACCTCGAGTCCGAGCACGTAGTCGGACGTCACCCCGTACTTGACGCAGCACAGCCCGCCCGCGTTGGTCGCGGCATTACCGCCGATCGAACAGATCTCGAACGACGACGGATCCGGCGGGTACCACAGATCGTGTTCGGCTGCGGCTGCCTTCACCTCGGCGTTGAGCAGGCCGGGTTGTGCGACGGCCGTGCGCGTGGCCGGATCGATCGTGATGTCACGCATCTTCTCGGTGCTGAGCACGATCCCGTCGGCGAGACCACTCGAACCTCCCGACAGGCTCGTGCCGGCGCCGCGGGGCACCACCGGGACGCGATGCTCGTGCGCCCACCGCAGCGTGGCCTGCACGTCCGCGGTGGACCTCGCGCGTACGAGCGCGAGCGGTACGGCCGCACCCGGGTCGAATGCCCGATCGTGCCGGTAGCCGGCGAGGACATCCGGATCCGTGACCACAGCCCCGGCAGGGAGACGCCCTGCCAGGGCTGCGAGATCCGCGTTGCGTGATGTCATGGCGCCGGGACGTACCGGGCTCGCAGCTTGTGCTTGACGAGTTTGCCCGTGGGGGTACGGGGGAGATCATCGGAGAAGTCGATGCTGCGCGGAGCCTTGAAATGCGACACAGCGGAGCGCACGTACTCGAGCAGTTCCTGCTCGACCTCGGGCCCGGGCTCGACTCCCTCGGCGAGCTGCACGACGGCCTTGACCTCTTCGCCCATCTCTTCGTTCGGCACGCCGATGACCGCGACATCGAACACCTTCGGGTGCAGGGTGAGAACATTCTCCGATTCCTGCGGGTAGATGTTCACGCCACCCGAGATGATCATGAATGCCGCGCGGTCGGTGAGATACAGGAACCGGTCGTCGTCCAGATATCCGATGTCGCCGCTCGTCGTCCACGTCGGATGGTCGGGATGTGTTGCCTTCTCGGTCTTTTCCGGATCATTGTGGTACTCGAACGGGCGCTCGTCGCGTTCCCACCACACCGTCCCGATCGACCCGGTGGGCAGTTCCCGGCCGTCCTCACCGCAGATGCGAACGAGTCCCATCACACCGTCGCGTCCGACCGAACCCGGACGGGCGAGGGCCTGATCGGAGTTGATGAAGGTCGCGCCGGAGCCTTCGGTGGAGGCGTAGTACTCGTTGATCACCGGACCCCACCACTCGATCATCGCCCGCTTGATCTCGGGCGGGCACGGTGCTGCGGCGTGGACGGCGACCTTCATGCTCGACACGTCGTACTTCGCGCGGATTTCTTCGGGGAGTTTGAGCATGCGCACGAACATCGTCGGCACCCACTGGCTGGCGGTGACCTCGTACCGATCGATCAGCGCGAGCGCTTCCTCGGCATCGAACCTGTCCATGAGGATCACGGTGCCGCCCACCGACTGAATGGTGCCGCAGAACCGCAAGGGCGCAGCGTGATACAGGGGGGCGGGGCACAGGTACACCGTGTCCGAGTCGAAACCGTACATCGGGGCGAACACCGCTGTGTACGGGTCGGGAATGTCCTGGACCTGCCCGTCGGGCAACTTCGGTTTGATGCCCTTGGGCCGGCCGGTGGTGCCGGACGAGTACAGCATGTCCTGGCCCCGCGGCTGATCATCGAGGGGAGTGGTGTCGAACCGGTCGAGCGCCCGATCGTAGTCCTCGAATCCGGCCAACTCCCCGCCGTACACCAGACGATGCTCCACGTTCGGGTAAGCGCCCGCGGACAGGTCCACCGCGCCGACGGCGTTCGCCGAGACGATCAGAGCCTTCGCACCGCAATCGTCGACCACGTAGGTGGCCTCCGACGCGGTGAGATGCCAGTTGACGACGGTGATGTACAGCCCCGAGCGCAGCGCCGCCCAGTAGACCTCCATCACTCGCAGGTCGTTGTCGGAGATCAGCGCGAGGTGGTCGCCCGGCTTCAGTCCGAGCCCCCGCAGGTACTTCGCGAGCCGGAGCGAACTCTCGTCGAGTTGCCGGTAGGTGAGTGACTCCCCGGTGGCCGGCCGCACGATGGCGGGCTTGTCCGGTGTGGTGGTGACGAAGTTCCCTGGGTACATGCACCATGGTCTACCACAGGTTGTGGCGTGGACCACAGAACCTGTTCCGGTGTGGTGATCGGACGCCGCGACTCAGAGCGATCTCACCCGAATTCGACGCCCTGCGCGAGCGGAAGTTCGTCCGAGTAGTTGACCGTATTGGTGGCTCGGCGCATGTAGCTCTTCCACGAATCGGAACCGGACTCGCGACCCCCGCCGGTCTCCTTCTCCCCGCCGAACGCACCGCCGATCTCGGCACCCGACGTGCCGATGTTGACGTTGGTGATCCCGCAGTCCGAACGGGCAAGAAACCGCTCGGCCTCGCGTTGGTCGGTGGTGAAGATCGATGAAGACAACCCCTGGGGGACACCGTTGTGAAGGGCGATCGCGTCGTCGAAGTCGTCGTAGGGGAGCACATAGAGGATCGGCGCGAACGTCTCCTCACGTACCACCTCGGTCTGGGCGGGCATGCGTACGAGGGCCGGCGAGACGTAGACGCCGTCGCCCGGCACCGCCACCTGCTGCCCGCCCGCAACGAGGATCCCGCCGTCGAGTTCGGCGCGGTCGAGGGCCGAGCGCATCGCGTCGTATGCGCGCGGCGAGATCAGCGGGCCCACGAGGACGCCGTCGTCGAACGGGTTCCCCACCCGTAGCCCGGCATACACGGTCGCGAGGCGCGCCACGAGATCGTCGGCGACGGAGCGATGCACGATCAGTCGACGCAGCGTCGTGCAGCGTTGCCCGGCGGTACCGGCCGCGGCGAACACGACTCCCCGCACGGTGAGCTCCAGATCCGCCGACGGGGTGACGACCGCGGCATTGTTACCGCCGAGTTCGAGCAGGCACCGACCGAACCGTGCGGCGACGCGGGGCGCCACGATCCGTCCCATCGGAACCGAGCCGGTTGCGCTGACCAACGCCACCCGCGGATCGTCGACGAGTGCCTCACCGGCCGTCGCGTCGCCGATCAGGACGTGATGCAGATCGTCGGGGGCATCGACGTCAGCGGCGGCACGGCGCAGAAGTGCGTCACACGCGAGTGCCGTCAGCGGAGTGGTCTCCGACGGCTTCCACACCACTGGGTCGCCGCACACCAGCGCGATCGCGGTGTTCCACGACCACACCGCCACCGGAAAGTTGAATGCGGAGATCACGCCGACCACGCCGAGGGGGTGCCACGTCTCCATCAGACGATGGCCGGGTCGCTCGGATGGCATCGTGCGCCCGTAGAGCTGCCGGGACAGACCGACGGCGAACTCGCACACGTCGATCATCTCCTGCACCTCGCCGAGTGCCTCGGACGGAACCTTGCCTGCCTCGAGCGTGACGAGTTCGGCGAGATCGTGCTTGTGCTCGATGAGCAGGTCACCGAACCGCCGGACGAGCCGACCTCGAACGGGTGCGGGGACGTCCCGCCACTGCTCGAATGACTTTTCGGCCGAACCGATTGCGTCGTCGATCTGTGAGGCGGTGTGCGGTTGCAGGCGCGCGAGTTCGGTGCCGTCGATGGGCGTGGTGACCACCAGCGCGGCAGTGCCGTCGGGCGCAGTGGCAGTGCCGCCGGGCGCAGTGGCAGTGCCGTCGGGCGCAGTGGCGCTGCCGTCGGGCAGGGCGACGCCGCATTTCTGCGCTGCGGCGCGCGCGCGAGTGCTGTAACTGTCCGTTGCATTCATCGGTGTGGTCCTTTGTCGCTCGGTTAACCTGCGCTGGTGCCGGAATCTTCGAAAGAATCGCTGGACGAGATCGATAGGTTGCTGTTGCGTGAGCTGGTTGCGGACGGGCGCGCCACGTTGTCGGTGCTTGCAGAGAAGGCCGGCTTGTCGATTTCCGCGGTGCAGTCGCGGGTGCGCAGACTGGAGTCCCGGAACGTGATTCGCGGATACACCGCGAATGTGGACCCGGAGGCGCTCGGCCTCATGCTGTCGGCGTTCGTCGCGATCACCCCTCTCGACCCGTCCCAGCCCGACGATGCTCCCGCGCGGCTGCGGCACATCGAGGCAATCGAATCGTGTCACTCGGTAGCGGGCGACGAAAGCTATGTCCTGCTTGTGCGTGTTGCCTCGCCGCGCGAACTCGAGTATCTCCTGCAGGAGATCCGAGCCACCGCGAATGTTGCCACCCGCAGTACCGTCGTGCTGCAGACATTTTACGAGAAGTAACTGTGTCGACGCTTCGACCTTCCACGGAAACCGCGAATGAGCTGAGAAAAGTTCGCGTACCCTCGCGATTATGAGCACTGCATTCCGTGATCGGGACGGTGCCGAAGTCGTGGCACCCGACCGGGTACACGCCGTCCTCGGAACACACATGCTGACCGACGGATTCCCCCTCGTCCTCGACCTCGAACGCTCGAGGGGAGTGAGGCTCGTCGACCGACGCGACCGCACCTGCTATCTCGACATGTTCGGGTTCTTCGCGTCGTCTGCACTCGGAATGAACCATCCCGACCTCGCCGACGATCCCGCGCTTCGAGACGAACTCGCTGCGGTGGCCGCGAACAAACCCAGCAACTCCGACATCTACACCGTGGCTATGGCCAGGTTCGTCGAAGCGTTCGCGCGGATCCTCGGCGACCCCGCCCTGCCACACCTGTTCTTCATCGACGGCGGCGCGCTCGCGGTCGAGAACGCGCTCAAGGCCGCATTCGACTGGAAGAGCAGACTGAACGAATCCCGCGGTCTCGATCCCACGCTCGGGACCAAGGTGCTGCATCTGACCGAAGCGTTCCACGGACGCACCGGGTACACGATGTCGCTGACCAACACCGATCCCGTCAAAACCGATCGATTCCCCAAGTTCGATTGGCCGCGCATCGACGCCCCGTATCTTCGCGACGGACGTGACGTCGACGAGGCCGACGCGCATGCAGTCGAGCAGGCACGTGCCGCTTTCGCCGACAATCCCCACGACATCGCGTGCTTCATCGCCGAGCCCATCCAGGGAGAGGGGGGCGATCACCATTTCCGGCCGGAGTTCTTCCAGGCGATCGCCGCGCTCTGTCGAGAGAACGATGCATTGCTGGTCGTCGACGAGGTGCAGACCGGCGTGGGCATGACCGGCACGATGTGGGCGTACCAGCAGCTCGGGATCGAGCCCGACATCGTTGCGTTCGGCAAGAAGACACAGGTGTGCGGGATCATGGCGGGCGGTCGCCTCGACGAGATCCCGGACAATGTCTTTGCGGTGTCGTCGCGGCTCAACTCCACGTGGGGAGGCAATCTCACCGACATGGTGCGTGCCCGCCGGATCTTCGAGGTCATCGAGCGTGATGGTCTGGTCGATCAGGCGCGGATCACCGGCGCGCACCTGTTGTCGGCGCTGCGGCAGCTCGCGATGAGACGCCCGGTGGTCACCGAGCCGCGAGGTCGTGGACTGATGTGCGCGATCACCTTGCCGTCGCAGGGTTTTCGTGACGAGGTACTCGCTCGCCTCTACCGCGAGGAGCAGGTCCTGATGATCGGTTCCGGACAGTGCGGAATCCGTTTCCGGCCGCCGCTGACCGTCACCACCGACGATCTCGACGAGGCGATCGCCGCGCTCGACAGAGTGCTCGCCACTGCAGTCTGAGGAGCAGCTTCGCCACTGCAGTCTGAGGAGCGGATCGTTCACGGTGTGCTCGACTCGAGATGCCGCAGCACCGCGAGCACCCGGCGGTGATCCTCCGGTTCCGGATGCAGCCCGAGCTTGAGGAAGATCGAGCGGATGTGCGCCTCCACCGTGCGTTCGCCGAGGAACAGCGTTGCTCCGATCGCGCGATTCGATCGGCCCTGGGCCATGAGCGTGAGCACTTCGCGTTCCCTCGTCGACAGGTCGTCGACCGGCCGGGAGTCGGAATGCGGACGCGACACCATCCGGCTCACGACACCCGGATCGATCGCTGACCCGCCATCAGCGACACGGTGGAGTGCGTCGACGAACTCGTCGATGTCGCCGACGCGATCCTTGAGCAGATAACCCACACCTGCGGCGCCGGTCGCCAACAGGTCCATCACGTACTCGGATTCGACATACTGCGACAGCAACAACACTGCGGTCTCGGGATAGTCGGTGCGGATCGTCCGTGCGGCATCGATGCCCTCGACGGTGTGCGTGGGCGGCATCCGGATATCGACGACGGCGATGTCGGGTCGCGTCCGTGCCACGACGTCGATCAAGGTGTCGCTGTCGTCGGCCTCGCCGACAACGTCGAGACCCTCGTCGCTGAGCAGGCTTCGGATGCCCTCCCTGATCAGCACGGAGTCGTCAGCGAGTACGACGCGGAGAGGGCTGCTCCGTCGCCGCCGAGGACCGGTGCGGGCAACAGGTGTGGTCGGTGAGTGCGATACCTGGGTGGGATCGAGCAGTGCTGCTGTGTCGTGGTCCAGTGCTGCCCGGGCAGCGTCGGAGAACTTGCGACACGTGTCGTACCGGTCGGCTCGGTCCTTTGCCAGTGCCCGTGCGACGACGGCATCGACTGCAGCGGTGACGTCGGAGCGCAGTGCACTCGGCCGGGGGATCTGGCTCTGAGCGTGTCCGTGCCACAGTTGAGGAAGCGTCTCACCCGGGTAGGGGGGCCGTCCGGTGAGCAGGTGGTAGAACGTGCACCCGAGTGAATACAGGTCGGCGCGGGCGTCGAGTTCCACGCTCGTGTCGAACTGCTCAGGTGCGGCGTTCTGCAGGCTCGCGACGAACATCCCGGTACGAGTGAGACGACCGGGTTCGTCGAGGGCCTTCGCGATCCCGAAATCCGTGAGCAGGACACGTTCTTGTTCACCGGGCACGACGGGCTCCACGATCAGGATGTTCGCCGGCTTGACATCGCGGTGGAGCACGCCCGCGCGGTGCGCGTAGTCGAGCGCTTTGCCGGTTTCGGTGACGATGTGCAGAGCCCGTTCCACCGGTGTGGGGCCGGCGACAATCACGTCGGCGGCGGTGGTTCCGGGCACGTACTGCATGGTGAACCACAAGCGGTCGTCGGTTCGTCCGCGATCGTAGATCTGCACGATGTTCGGGTGCTCGAGGCGAGCGATGTGCCCGGCTTCGCGTTCGAACCGGGCGGCGACGTAATCGTCTGCGGTGAGACCGGGATGGAGAAGTTTCAACGCGACCGCGCGCGGCAGGTGCGGGTGCGCCGCCAGATAGACGGCGCCCATACCGCCCACGCCGAGCAGCTTCTCGATCGTGTATCCGGCAAACACCGAGCCGGGCCGGAGTTCGCCGTTCACCGCCATCGCCTGCACCTCCCGCCGACGACCCTTCATCTATTGAACCGCTCGGCGCGGTGGTGCGGAAGTGTTGCTCGGCCACTGTCAGGCGTCGGAGTCTGCACGAAGTTGCAGCGTCACCGTCAGCGTCGTGCCGCCGCCGGTGGGACTGTCTACCGTCAGACTGCCGCCGAGGGCTTCGGCGCGATCTGCCAGGCCATCCAATCCGCCCCCGGCAACTCGCCGGGCGCCGCCGGACCCGTTGTCGGCGACGGTCAGGTGGAGCGTGTCGCCGGCGCGGCACACACTGATCCTGACGAGGGTCGCGGACGAGTACTTCGCGGCGTTGGTCACCGCCTCCGACGAGATGAGGTATGCGGCGAGCTCGATGTGGCTCGGCAACCGTGACTCGAGATGATCGTCGACGCGCACCGGAATCGGCGCACGCTCGGCCATCGAATTCAATGCGACCGCCAAACCTCGCTCGGCCAGCACAGGCGGGTAGACGCCACGCGCGAGGTCGCGCAGCTCGGTCAGGGCGGCATGCAGCTCGGCGGCACCGTCGGTGAGGAACGTGCGCATCTGCAAGTCGTCGTCGGTTCGCTGTGCTCGACGCAGCAGCAGTGAGGCCGCAACCAGTCGCTGCTGGGCGCCGTCGTGCAAGTTGCGTTCGAGGCGGCGACGCTGCACATCGCCCGCTGTGACGATGCGTTCGCGAGACCGGCGCACCTCGGTGAGCTGCTCCTCGAGGGCGCGCTGAAGCCGATCATGGTCGAGGGCCAGGCTTGTTGCGCCACGCACCGCGGCGAGTAGTTCCGGCTGCGCTTCCAGCGTCGCGTCGTATACGAGGGCACCGACCGGAGTTCCCTCGTGTTCGAGGATGGTGAACCCGCGGGTGTGCGAGCGGCGGGGAAGTGCCTGCGACGTTCCGTCGGCGTCGACGTAGGTGCCGTCCGAGTACGTCCACAGTGTCAGGCTCGGGTCGTGCACGGCGCGGCGAAGTGCGTCGACAAAGCCGACGTCGATCGGGATGTCGCCGATCTCGACCATCGCGTCGGTGACGGCCGCACGGGTGAGTCGGTATCGGACGAGCCCGATCGCGACGGCGAGCGGGAACAGTGCGGCTCCGGGATAGCGCAGATTCAGAATCCAGGCATGGGGAGAGCCCGGGACCGCAATGGCGAGCGTGGCAATTGTGAGGAGTCCTGCAGCCGCGCATGCGATCCCGAGCGGAGCAAACCCCGCTCGATACGCTGGAGATCCCCGTTTCAAGCGGGCCACCACCACCCCGACGAGGGTCGCGGTGAGCACAAGGGCCCCTGTGCCGACGCCGAGTTGGATCGCATCGGAGATCTCGGGGCTGTGACGGATCAGCAGGAGGTTCGTGGACAACGACAGTTGCATCGACTCCGCGGCGCGCGGGTCGAAGAACATCCATTCGGCCGCGACGCCGACTACGGCGAGTGCCCACGCGGCGCCGACGAACCACCGTTCCCAACGTTGGTGTAGGCGACCGGTGGGAAAGCCGATCACAGCTTGGAGGAGTAAGGGCAGATACAGGTTGGTTGCAACGATGCCAATGGTGAATGCCACCGGAGAGCTGGATCGCCGTAGCCCACCCAGAAGCCATAGCGCACCGGCAACGACGAGAAGCAGGCCGGTCAGATCGTGTGGGCGGTACGTCCACGCGACTGCGCCGGCGACAAGGAATGCCACTCCGGCACAGACGAACAGTGTCATCTCGGTCGGGCTGAATACCGGAAGATACGGGCCTTGTGCTGCGGCGAACGACTCGCGTGGGCCGAGAAGCAGACTGCGCGCGGGATCGCGTCGCGCGACATCGGACCAGTCGACGGATGTCACCACCATCGCCACCAACGCCATGACGAGCCCGGACAGCAGAAGAATCGTGCGACGACTCATCGAGCCTCCTCACCGAACTGTTCCAGTCTCCTCCCCGGTCGGTATCGACTCCACCGTGCTGCCACGGAGAAACATGACCGTGCCTACGCGGGGAGGAAGTGAGGGGTTTGCACGGATCTGCGCCAGGGCGCGTCGGCGGAAGCTTGTTGTCGTAGCCGGACAGCCGGCAACGAAATTCACGAAGCGGTAGCGCAAGCGCCGCAGAAACATTGGAGACAATCATGAACAAGACCGCATTGCGCACCTCTGTCGCGACTGCACTGGCAATTCCTGCGATTATTCTCGGCGCGGGTGCGGCATCAGCCGTACCTCAGGTGAATGGCGATGGGGCGGTCGCGGCTCCACACCGAGCAGAGATCACGGCTCCGGGTGAGTTCTGGATTTGCATGTTGACGGCACCCAACATCATGCCCGCTTTCGTCAGTGGCACCCCTGTGACTGTGGAATCCGCAGCAACAAATGCAGCGGTTCAAGGGACATGCCTCGGATCCGGCGGTTTCGCCACGCTCTCCGGTAATACCGAGTGACATCCCTCGCTCATCCGATCCCGGCGCCATGAAGGCATTGTCGAGGTGCCGGGATAGGTCGTGGCCACGGGCATCCGTCGCAGAAGCGTCAGTGGAGGGGATTGACCTCATGTCATCTGGAAGGAACTCTTGGCGTCATGAGCATCAAGGTCGACCTCGACGCGCTCGACACCGCGCTCGGCGAATACGGGTACGCCTATCTGCTGACTACCGGTGCCGACGCCAAGCCGCATGCGGTCGCGGTGACCCCGGTCCTCGTCGATGGTGTGTTCCGCATCGACGATCCGGGGCGCCGGACCAGCGTCAACGCGCAGGTGCACCCGATCGTCTCACTCGTGTACCCGCCGGCGATACCGGGCGGATACTCGTTGATCGTCGACGGCGAAGCTGAACTGGCGGGAGCGGTGCTGCATGTCCGGCCGAGCTCGGGAGTGCTGCACCGACCCGCCACCGCCGAGCACCCCGCGACGAATTCCGGATGCGAGGCCGACTGCAGGCCGCTGGAGAAGTAGACACAGAGACGGCCACCGTTACCAGGGCACACGGGTGCCCTGGTAACGGC
>NZ_JBHWWZ010000017.1:0-96231 GCF_042730275.1 Rhodococcus sp. NPDC060086 | reverse complement strand
ATGCGGAGAGTCTGCGCGGACTTCGGATGCGAGCTGCGGGAGTTCAACGGCGAGGACGATCATGTGCACCTGCTCGTCGGCTTCCCCGCCACCGTACAGCTGTCGAAGTTGGTGAATTCGCTCAAAGGCGTGTCATCGCGGCACGTGCGGCGCGATCACGCGGAGCACCTTTCCCGGTACCTGTGGGGCGGGCATTTATGGTCCCGCTCGTATTACTGCGGGACTGCGGGCGGCGCGCCGTTGTCGGTGATTGCCGAGTACGTGAGGTCTCAACGTGGCCCTGAGTGACGGTGATTCACCTCCACCGTGAACGATGGAGCACTCTCACCGAGATCGGTAGATCGGCGAAGGCCTCTGATGCCGGTGGTCCTGCCAACACCAGGCCGCTTTGATGCAGGATGCTGCGGCCCAGTCCATACCAGAACATCCCGTCGGCTACCGGACGGTCCGCAGGTTGAAGGCTCTGCCGGAAGGCCATGGCCGGCCCGTCGTTCAACTCGAGCTCGAAGCCCGGTTTCGCGGTGCCCGACTGCGCCGTAGCCGCGGTGTAGACCACCAGTTCCAACCCCCGGGTCGGACACGGCAGGGCTCTGTGCCGCAATCGAGCGATCAGCTCCCGTTTGACGGCCTCGCTCAGTGGGTCGCGGCAGAGCAGGGCGATGTCGATGTCGCTGCGGCCAGGTTGGAAGGCGTTCAGGGCCAGCGAACCGGCAGCGTACGCCCCGACGAACTCTGTGCCGAGCACCTCCCGGGCAACCTCCAGCACGGCTTCGAGGTATGGCTCCACATCGAGGTCCGGCACCACTCCATCATCCCCGACCTCGCACTCCATTCGACCCGTCCCATGAAAATGCCCGCCTTGGTGCCCTACCTGCAACACGGCTTTGTCTCATAACCAATAGTTTTGCGAGACTGCGAGGGTCTGTCGGGGTCGAGGAATGAGTGAACTGATGGGTCCGGTGATGCGGACGTGGTAACCATGGCGCTGACCATCACACTCGCCGAGAGCGACCGCGCCGAACTCGAGCGGCAGGTTCGCGCCGGGCCACACCCAGAACGTGGTGCTGCGGGCGCCTGTCGTCTTGCTCGCCGCCGACGGCGCCTCGAACGCGGCGAGCGCCGTCGAACTCGGGATCTGTGTCGACACCGCCCGTAAGTGGCGGGCCCGGGTTCGCCGCGAAAAGACTCGAGGGTCTTCTCGATGCACCGCGGTCGGGTCGGCCCCCGGTGTACACACCGGCCGATCGTGCCCGGGTCACCGCGTGGCGTGTTCGTTGCCGGTCGAGCGCGATGTGTCGCTCTCACGCTGGAGCACCGGCGAGTTGGCCTGTCAGTTGCTCACCGACGGAGTGGCGGTGTCGGTATCGCCGGCGCGCCGGTGGCTCGCCGACGATGCCCTCAAACCGTGGCAACACCGGTCCTGGATCTTCATGCGCGATCACGACTTCGAAGTCACAGTGGCCCAGGTGTTGGACCTGTACGCCCGTACCTACCAGGGCCGGAAATTACGGGCGGACAAGTACGTGATCTCCGCGGATGAAAAGAACCTCGATCCAGGCTCGCGACCGCTGCCACAGCACCATCCCCACTGGCCTTGGGAAGACGATGTGCGTCAACCACGACTACCGGCGAGGTGGCGCGTTGGGGTATCTCGCCGCGTACGACGTGCACCGGGCGACGGTGTTCGGCCGGTGCGAGTCCTCCACCGGCATCGATCCGTTCACCCGCCTGGTCGATCGAGTGATGAGCGTCGAGCTGTATGCCTCGTCGGCACGGGTGTTCTGGATTGTCGCCAACGGGTCCTCGCACTGCGGACAGGCCGCGATCGACCGATTGACGCGGCGGTATCCGAACGCGGTGATGGTGCACACCCCGGCACACGCGTCCTGGCTCGATCAGGTAGGGATCGACTTCTCGATCGTGCAGCGGAAAGTGCTCACTCCCAATGATTTTCCCAACCTTGCGGCGGTCGAGCGACGCCTGGCGGTGTTCGAGGATCGCTATCACGCCACTGCCGCACCGTTCAACTGGCGCTACACCGCAACCGACCTACGCCGACATCTGGCACATCTCGACGAGGACGAGACCACCTTGCCTGCTCAGCTGGCGGCATGACCCAGGACGCACTTACGAGGAGGGCCACTTGGCCTGAGAAGCCCGCTCCCGGTGCCCAGCTACGGTTCACCGACCGCGATGGCATGCGGATCACCGCGTTCGTGACCAATAGCAACCAGCGGGGATCAGTTCAGACAAGACGAAAGGACGAAACCTCTTCTGGGGCAGTGGAACCCTGGCCGCACCGCTGGCAGCGGGCGATGTCCGGGCGCCATAGGCCGATCTCAGGTCTGAAAACCGCTATCCGAAACCGTTCAGGCCAGCACCGACCCCTCATGAAATTTTTGAGGTTAGTGGGGCGAGACCCACATTGTGATGTCAGCGTGCACGACGACAGTGCCTTGGGGATTGCTGATATCGACCGACACGATGACCTCTCGGGCCTCGTCGTGGGCGAGCTCATCGAGGTCCTCGACGGTGGCGACTGCCGTGAGGGTGCCCTGCGCTTTCTTCAGATATGAGACCTGCATGCCTTTGGGGATCCAGCGGTGGGTGTCCGGGAGGGACATGTCGATCGTGGTGCCACCGGCCAGTTCGGCGAGGTTGCAGCAGGCGATGGCGTGGACTGTGCCGAGGTGGTTGTGCACACTCCAGCGGTCAGCCATGCGGACTTCGCCCCGGCCTTTCTCGAGGGAGACGAACGTGGGTCGAATGGTGCGGAAATAGGGGGCCTTGATGCTGAGGGCGATGCCGAAGAGTCGCTTGCCCAGCGGGCGCTCGTGAAGCGCTCCGTAGGCCTTCTTGATGGGTGATGCGGTCATGGGACTGTCTCCTCATTGATCGTGTGTTTGGGCGACAACCCGCAGGGCGGGACGGATCAGTCGGAAGACTCGGGTGGAGGTTCGGCGGCGATGCCCCGTACTGCACGTTCGAGTGCATGGTGAGCGACCGGATCGGCGAGCCGCTTTGACCCGCAACAGCAGGGCGCCTGGGAGGGTGACGACGCAGTAGCGCACGGTTGTCACGGCTGCGGTGTCTCGTCGCTCCCACAGTGCGGAGGCGAGTTCCACCAGCAAGGGGCCGAGCTCCCGCTGCCGCCGCCCCGTGGTCATCGCGTCGATAGCGGTGCGCGGCGTGTTCTACGCCCCTGTTGCCGAGCTCAGCTCGGCAGGTTGTGTCCTGGGGACAGGGTTTTCCGCGCGAGTTGTCGGCGTATGCGGGCTGGGGTGCGTCGGGCGATCTCGGTAATCCCGGTGGTACGGCGCGGGCGTGGAACCAGCTCACCTGAGCAGTTGGGGCAGGCTTTGAGGCCAGAGTGGCAACCTGGGCAGTAGGTGCACTCGTAGGAGCAGATCCAGGCGCTCGCGTCTCCCGCCAAGGGCGCCCGGCACAGTTCGCAGCGCGACTTCATTGCAAGCATCGGTCATCCCACCTTGTAGTTGACCAGCGCCTTGGCGACAGGGGTGCCGGAGGTGGTGACGATGTCGACCTCGCAGGAGGTCAAAGTTGCACCGCGGCGCAGTGGCCGCCCGTGCGCCAGGAGGTCTTGGGCGTTGGCTGGTGCAAGGAACTCCATGGCCAGTGACGTTGTCACACCACGGAGCTGCTCGGGCAGTTCGGTGCCGCACCAAGCTGCCGTCATGGCAGTGATGTCGGCAAGGGCAGCCAATGCGCCCCCGTGCACCATGTCGTCGACGGTGACCAGCTCTGGGCGCCAGGGCAGGCGCAGGGTCACCTCTTCGGCCTCGAGGCACTCCACCTCGACGCCGAGGAGTCCGACGAACGGCGAGTTCGGCAGGAAGTGGCGCATGAGCTCGGTGCCGTCGCTGGCGAGTTCACGGATCTGCTCTCTATTCACCGTCACAGTGAATCCGACATTCAGTGTGTATGCCAAGGGTAGTCTTGCAGTGTGATTACGTGGAGACAGCAGCAGGCGCAGGCGACCCGGGGTCGTCTGCTGGACGAGGCCGCCCGGCTTTTCGCTGACGAGGGCTTCGCCTCGGTGACCACCACCTCGCTCGCAGAGGCGGCCGGCATGACCCGGGGTGCGCTTTACCACCACTTCGCCAATCTGCAGGAGGTCATGGAGGCGGTCTTCGAGCGAGCGGAGACCCAGCTGGTCGAGGGCATCGCCTCGACGCTGTCCTGCTTGACGGACCCGGTGGACCGACTCCTCGCGATCGGGCCGACCGTTCTCGACCAACTCGAGCAGAATTCGACCGTGCAGCGGATCGTGTTCTCGGAGGCTCCTGTTGCACTCGGATGGGCCCGGTGGCGCATGCTCGACGGCGGTCGCTCGGTGGGCATGATCGCCGCGATCCTCACCGAGCTGCGCGACCTTGGGGCCTTGGCTGAAGCGGTGGACCCCGAGCTTTCGGCGCAGCTGGTGCTGGGGGCGATTAACGAAGCCGGGATGCGGGTGGCCGCGACCGAAGGCCGGGACCGGGCCGCCCTGGCCAAACAGGTGACACTTCTTTGTCGGGGCCTGCTCACCGACCCCAGTTGACTGGCATTGTCGGCCGGCGGCCGCTGTCAATGTGCGCCGTCGCCAGCTGGTTCCGTGGGTCCGCTACGAGCTTGCGGCCCGGGCGAGCGCGGCGGCGACGCTTTTCCGGTTCACGCTGAGCTTCCGCGGTACCTCATCGCGCGTCTGGGCTGGCGAGCGCTAATGCAATCCGTTGAAATGCGTCTGTTTGGTGTTTCGGAAGGAGGCCACGGACGCCACTGCGGTCGCCGCGGCGATTCAACAGATGACCGGCGAGCAGAATCCGTCTCCGCTCCTCCTGACCTCGATCTTTCGTGCGGGTGACGCGCCGGCCTGAGCAGTTCGGACTGGGTGTGGAAACCGCGAATCCGGCGTGCATCCACGGGCAACTACCCGACTCGGTCGGATGACGCCGGGGTCCACAGCCCCGAGTTGAGCGCCTTTTCGTCTCGATGAAGAAGATACGTGCAGGTCACGCGGGCGCAGGTAGCGCCGCGAGCCGGTTCTGGTCGAAACCGTGCAACGGGAGGTTCTGCAGCCCGGTGTTTTCGCTGTCCGGATCCGGTCCTCCCACCGAACTCGACGGCGGTGGCGCAGTTCCAGGTCGGGTAGTTGCCCGCGGCGGGTGTTGGTCACGAACGCGGTCAGGCGCAGCCCGTCACGGTCGGTGAACCGCAACTGCGCACCCGGATGCGGGCGCTCCCTCCTCACGATGATCCGCATGCCCTTCGGCCACGACGACAAGTCGAGCAGGTCGGTGATCTCGGTGACCCACGCGCCGTCGCGGACCTGCCCATCGGCGTCGTAGGCCGGAGTCCACGCATACTCAGGAACCAGATCGATCGCCTCGGCATGGGCGTCGGTCAACCCGAACCCCACCGAATATGAGAGCCTGCCCTTGGTCAGATACTCGATCAGGTCGTGGGTGCGGGCGGTGGTGCGGGCACGGGCGATCGCGGCGAGTGCGGTGTCGGCGTCGGTGGCCAACACGCTGATCAGGCGGGAGACAGTGGGGTCGAAGGCCACAGCGCGGAGGATCTCCGGGTGGGCGCGTAGTTGTGTGATGTCGGCGAGGCAGTCTCCGCCGATGGCCAGTGCTGTCGCGAGATCGAGCACGATCTTTCCGGGATCGTGGTGGGCCAGAGGCTTTCGGTACAGTGCGAGTTCGGTCGTCAACGCTGCAGCGAGACCGGTTTTCTCTGCGGTGCGGAGCAGTAGGACCGCGCCGGCGTGTGACACGATGCCGGTTCCGGTGGCCGATGCGGACAGTTGTTCCCTCCGCGTCCTCAGAGAAGTAGTTTCTTGAGTGAATGCAGGTGGGCGCGTGTGAGAGAGGCTGCCGTCAGGGCATCACGCGAGTCGATCGCGTTGTAGATGCGTTCGTGTGTGGCGTGGTCGGCGTCGTCTCCATGAGTGCCTCGGAGACGGAGCATGTCGACCATCGCCTGACGGCTGCGCGGCGCGAAGTGAGTGAACAGTTCGAGCAGGATCGCGCTGTGCGCTGCCAGCAGGATGCCGCGATGAAAAGCGAAGTCGGTGTCGACGTGCTCTTCTATGTCCACTCGATGCTTCGCGCGGTCGACCAATGCCCGGCGCAGGTTCTCGAGTTCCGAGGGAGTGCGGCGTTCGGCCGCCAGAGCAGAAGCCTCGACCTCGATCGCGATGCGAGCCTCGATGACGGCGACGATGTCGGCGCGATGCAGCACGGCATCCCAGTTCTCCGGAATATCGAGGGCGGTGACGAACACCCCTGCCCCTTGACGCGAAGCGAGTACCCCTTGACCGGCGAGTTGCCGGATCGCCTCGCGCACGGTCGAGCGGCCGACTCCGAGCTGAGGGGCGAGCGTGGTCTCCCCGGGCAACTTGTCCCCCACGTTCCACTCGCCGTCTCTGATTCGCGACAAGAGCAGGTCAGCGGCCTGTTCGGCAAGTGACTCACGACGGACGAGTGACATGCCGCCATTCTCCCATGCCGGGCTCGACACCCTTCAACTCCTCAGCTTGTCTGAGGAGTTGAAGGGTGTCGCCGCATGCTCATCCTCGGATTCCTTCTTCTTCGCCGCCACGGCGGGGTGTAGCCCGACCGGCTCCCGTCGTGGAGCCCGAACGCGCCGGTCGACACTTCACGACCCGCAGAAGGAACCACGAACATGACCGTCTTCCCCAGCATCAACACTCCCGCCGGACGGGTACCCGCCGATGCTCCGTCCTGGAATCGGCAGACGCACTCACAGATGCCCTCACACCGTTACCGTGATGTGTACTCACGCGTGGAAGTTCCACTCACAGAGCGTCACTGGCCGTCCAAGCGCTTGACCACAGCCCCGCTGTGGGTACCGGTCGATCTGCGCGACGGCAATCAGGCGCTGGCGGAGCCGATGGATCCCGCCCGCAAGCGCCGATTGTTCGAGCTGATGGTCGCGATGGGTTACAAGGAGATCGAGGTCGGCTATCCGTCGGCCTCGCAAACCGACTACGACTTCGTCCGCCTCATCGCCGAGACCGACATCGCACCCGACGACGTCACGATCGTCGTGTTCACTCCGGCCCGCCGCGACCTCATCGAGCGCACTGTCGAGTCGGTCCGAGGCGTCCGCAATGACGTTGTCATCCACATGTACACCGCGACCGCACCGACGTGGCGCGATGTCGTACTCGGGCACGACCGCACGGCGCTCACCGAATTGATCGTGTCCGGAGGCCGGGATGTGCTCGAATTCGCCGGCGACCTCGCGAATGTGCGTTTCGAGTTCTCACCCGAGGTTTTCAACCTCACCGAGCCCGACTTCGCCCTCGAGGTCTGCGATGCGATGACGAAGCTGTGGGATGCTTCGCCGCAGCGTCCGGTCATCCTCAATCTGCCGGCGACCGTCGAGATCGCAACGCCGAACGTGTATGCCGATCAGATCGAATACATGCACAAGAACCTCGATCGTCGCGATGCGGTGATCCTGTCCGTGCACCCACACAACGACCGCGGTACCGGTGTCGCGTGTGCCGAACTCGCCGTCCTGGCCGGAGCGCAGCGCGTCGAAGGCTGCATTTTCGGCAACGGGGAGCGCACAGGCAATGTCGATATCGCCACCCTCGCTCTGAACCTGCATGCGCAGGGCATCGATCCGATGATCGACTTCTCCGACATCGACGAGATCCGCCGCACCGTCGAGCACGCCAACCGCATCGAGATCCATCCCAGGCATCCGTATGTCGGCGACCTCGTGCACACCGCCTTCAGCGGCACCCACCAAGACGCGATCAAGAAGGGTTTCGCCGAGCACCATGCCCGCGCGGCCGCCGAGGGCCGTCGAGGCAGCGAGACCGAGTGGCGCGTGCCCTACTTGCCCATCGACCCCGCCGACCTCGGCCGCAGCTACGATGCCGTCATCCGGGTGAACTCGCAGTCCGGCAAAGGCGGTATCGCCTACCTGCTGGAGGCCGAGTACGGCATCGAACTGCCCCGGCGTCTGCAGATCGACTTCGCCCGCCACATACAGAAGCACACCGACGCCACTGGCAGCGAAGTCACCGCATCACAACTGTGGGACATCTTCGAGACCGAGTACATCTTCACACCCGGCGACAAGCCCGCCATCGAACTGACGGGCTTCCATACCACCGAGGAGACCACGACTCTCACACTGCGCGTGAACAACTCCGAGCACACCAGCTCGCATCACGGCGTCGGCCCGGTGGAGGCCGTCACCGAAGCACTCGCTCGTGTCGGGATCTCGCTGGACGTCCTCGCCCTGCATCAGACCAACATCGGCTCCGGCAATGACAGCGACGCGCTCACCCTGATCGAGTACCGCAGGGACACAGTCACGCGGTGGGCTGCCGGCAAGAGCCGATCCGTGCTGACCGCCACCCTCGGGTCCCTCATCGGCGCTGCGAACACCGACCCGAGAGCAGCTCTCACACAGTGATCAGACTTCGGCGGTCATCGACTGTGTCACTATCGATTTGGCCCACCGGTAGTCGGCCTTGCCTGCGGGGGAGCGGACGATCTCCGGCATCACGACGACATGCCGGGGGACCTTGTATCCGGCGATGACGGTTCGGCAGTGTTCGGCGAGTTCCTCCTGCGTCGGCTCGTGCGCACCCTCGCGTAGCTGCACGACCACCGAAACCGTCTCACCCAGACGGGGATCAGGTACGCCGGTGACGAGTGCGTCCTCCACCGCGGGATGACCTTTGACGGCCTCCTCGACCTCTTCGGCGTAGATCTTCTCGCCGCCACTGTTGATGCAGGCCGAGCCGCGTCCGAGCACGATGATCGAGCCGTCCGCCTCGACCGTGGCGAGGTCGCCGAGCAGCGACATGCGGGTGCCGTCCACCACAGGGAAGGTCGCGGCAGTCTTCTCCGGGTCGTTGAAGTAGCCCACCGGAACGTGCCCGACCCGCGCGAGGTAACCGATGGTGTCGGAACCGGGTTCGACCGTCGAGTAGTCGGTGTCGACGACACGCACCTTCGGGGATGCGGCCAGCCGCTGCTTGCCGTCCTCACCGGGGGTGAGGGGGCCGTTGGCCCCCGATTCGGACGAGCCGAACGAGTTGAGCAACATGACGTTGGGCAGCAGTTCCTTCAATCGGTCGCGCACGCTGATCGACCAGAGGGCACCGCCCGAGCCGATGACGAACAGCGAGCTGAGGTCGAAGTCGTCGCGGCGCTCGGCGAGGACGTCGGCGATGGGCCTGCTGATCGCGTCTCCTACGACCATGAGCACAGCTGCCTTGTGTTCGTCGACCTGTCGCAGTGCTTCCACGGGTTCGAAGTTCCGCATGATCACCTGAGGGAAGCCCATGAACAGCCCCATGAACACGGCGTACATGGCGGCGCCGTGCATCAGGGGAGCGGTGACGACATACGTCAACGGATGCTCGTTGGCGGCGGCCGCGGCGGCAAGTGACTCGGGGCTGCTGTGCGGGTCGCCGTAAGCATTACCTCCGCCGAGCGCCGCGAAGTAGAAGTCCTCGTGCCGCCACATCACCCCCTTGGGCATGCCGGTGGTGCCGCCCGTGTAGAGGATGTAGAGGTCGTCGTCGCTACGAGGGGCGAAGTCGCGCTCGTCGGAGGCGTTCGCGACGGCGTCGCCGTACCGCACGACGGTGACCTCGGCGAGCGCGGCTGCATCGTCGAGCGCCGGCGTGGGAGCGTCGCCGACGACCACGATGTGTCGCAGATGCGGGCACTCGGGCAGGACCTCGGCGACGAGGTCGGTGAGGTCTGCGTCAACGATGAGCGCGACGAGTTCGGCGTTGTTGTAGAGATACTCGAGTTCGGCGCCCACGTATCGGAAGTTGATGTTGATGGGGACGGCTCGGATCTTCATGGCGCCGAGCATCGTGTCGAGGTATTCGAGGCTGTTGCGCATGTGCAGTCCGACGTGGTCGCCGGGTTCGACCCCCGCTGCAGCGAGGTGATGCCCGATCCGGTTGGCGGCGGCATCGTATTGCGCGTAGGTGTGCGATCGGTCGCCGCAGACGAGGGCCGTGCGATCGGGAATTGCGTCGACCACCGCTTCGGTGAGGTCGGCCAGATTCAGAGACATGGTGCTGTTCCTTCCGATCGGTCCCGCGACGACGCCCATCACACCCCTGCCCGAAATGTGCTTTACGCCACTCTGGAGAAAAGTAGAACACATATCAGTTTGGCCTACAACAGAGGCTTCCGACCAGCGGAAACAAAACAACGGTCGGCCGGCAGATGCCGGCCGACCGTTGTCGGTGGAGCTGGGTGAAGACGCCGCGTCAGGACACGCGTTCGAAGATTGCTGCGAGACCTTGCCCGCCGCCGATGCACATGGTCTCGAGGGCGTAGCGGCCCTCGCGACGGTGCAGTTCACGCGCGAGGGTGGCAAGCATGCGGCCACCGGTCGCGCCGACGGGGTGGCCGAGCGAGATACCGGAACCGTGGATGTTGGTGCGCTCGAAGTCTGCGGCACCGAACTTCCACTCGCGGGTCACGGCAAGCGCCTGCGCGGCGAATGCCTCGTTGAGCTCGATCACGTCGACATCCGCGAGGCCGATACCGGCCTTGGCGAGGGCGATCTCGGTCGCGGGCACCGGACCGATACCCATGATCTTCGGCGCAACACCGGCCACACCCCACGACACGACGCGCACGAGCGGGGTCAGGCCCAGCTCGGCAGCCTTCTCCGGGGTCGTGACGATCGCCATCGACGCTGCGTCGTTCTGGCCGCTGGCGTTACCTGCGGTGACGGTGGCATCGGGATCCTGCTTGCCCATGATCGGGCGCAACGCTGCGAGGGACTCCACCGTGGTGTCGGCACGCGGGTGCTCGTCGGTGTCGATGACCGTGTCGCCCTTACGCGAGCTGACCGTGACGGGGATGATCTCCTCGGCGAGGATGCCTGCCTGCTGAGCGGCCACCGCGCGCCGGTGCGATTCGGCGGCGAGCTCGTCCTGTTCCTGACGGCTGATGCCGTACTCGGCGCGCAGGTTCTCGGCGGTCTCGATCATGCCGCCGGGCACCGGGTAATGCTTGCCGCCGGCGGTCGAGCGGGCACGGGCGAGACCGTCGTGCATCTGGACGCCGGTTCGGGCGCCGCCCCAGCGGATGTCGGTCGAGTAGAACGCGGCGTTGCTCATCGACTCGGCACCACCGGCGACGACGAGTTCGTTGTCGCCGTTGCCGACCTGCAGCGCGGCCTGGATGACGGCCTGCAGACCGGAGCCGCAGCGACGGTCGATGTGCATGCCCGGCACGGTGACCGGAAGACCGGCGTCGAGCGCGACGACACGACCGATGGCCGGGGCCTCGCTGTTGCCGTTGCAGTGACCGAGGATGACGTCGCCGACCTCGTCGGGCGACACACCCGTGCGCTCGAGCAGACCCTTCAGTGCCGCAACACCGAGATCGACGGCGGTGAGGGACTTGAACATTCCGCCGTAGCGGCCGATGGGGGTACGGACCGGCTCGCAGATGACAACTTCGCGCATGATGACCTTTCGAGAAGAGAACGTGACGGCAGAAACCGTCACATGAAGCGGCCGCCGGTGACCTCGAGGACGGTGCCGGTCATGTACGACGACATGTCGGATGCGAGGAACAATGCCACGGAAGCGATTTCGTCTACCTCGCCGGGGCGCCCCATCGGGATCTCGGCCATCTTCTGGTCCCACGCCTTCTGGGGCATGGCCTCGGTCATCGCCGAACGGATCAGGCCGGGCTGGATCGCGTTGACACGCACGCCGTGGTGCGCCATCTCCTTCGCGGCGGCCTTGCTCAGGCCGATGATGCCGGCCTTCGCGGCGGAGTAGTTGGTCTGGCCGACCATGCCGACCTTGCCGGACAGCGACGAGATGTTGACGATCGAGCCGCGCTTGGCCTCACGCATGATCGCCGCGGCCTTGCGGGTGCCGTGCCAGGTGCCCTTGAGGTGCACGTCGATGACGAGGTCGAAGTCCTCTTCGGTCATGGTGCGCATCGTGGCGTCGCGCGTGATGCCCGCGTTGTTGACCACGACATCGAGGGAACCGAAACCGTCGACCGCCTCGGCCAGGAGGGTGTCCCAGTCGCCGGCTTCGACCACGTTGGCCTTGACCGCGCGAGCGACGTCGTGTCCGCCGAGCTTCTCCGCCGCCGCGGTGGCGGCGTCGAGATCGAGGTCGCCGATGACGACGCGGGCGCCGGCAGCAACGAAGTTCTGGGCGATCGCGAAGCCGATACCCTGGGCGCCACCCGTGATCACGGCAGTACGGTTCTCCAACAGCGACATCTGGAATCCTTTCGAGGGGACCTGAGCTGTCCCCGAAATGGGTCGATGCCTTCGAATATATCCAGGAGACGGGGCAGATTACCCTTCTGAATCCATCGAGACTGCCTATACGGGGATGGCGCCATTCGTATTGGACACAGTCCGATGCGGCCTCGAAAGTGGTAGTCATGACACTTGCGACTCCGACCCCCGAGGTCGACGAAGACGACTTCCGCGAGATCCTCGCCCAGACCCGCGCATTCGTGCGCAACGTCGTGGTCCCCCGCGAGCAGGAGATCGCCGACACCAACGCGATTCCCGACGACATCCGCCAGGCAGCCAAGGACATGGGCCTGTTCGGGTACGCCATCCCGCAGGCGTGGGGCGGTCTCGGCCTGAATCTCCAGCAGGACGCCGAACTCGCGATGGAACTCGGCTACACGACCCTGTCGCTGCGGTCGATGTTCGGTACCAACAACGGCATCGCAGGTCAGGTCCTCGTCAACTTCGGCACCGACGAGCAGAAGCAGCAGTGGCTCGAGGGCATCGCCTCCGGCGACGTCGTCGCGTCGTTCGCGCTCACCGAGCCCGGCGCCGGCTCCAACCCGTCGGGCCTGCGCACCAAGGCCGTCCGCGACGGCGACGACTGGGTGATCACCGGCGAGAAGCGTTTCATCACCAACGCCCCACTCGCGAACCTGTTCGTCGTGTTCGCCCGCACCCGCCCGGCCGACGAGAACGGCACCGGCATCGCGGTGTTCCTCGTCCCCGCCGATACCGACGGCGTGCAGGTAGCAGGCAAGGACGCCAAGATGGGCCAGGAAGGCGCCTGGACCGCGGACGTGCACTTCAACGAGGTGCGCGTGTCGAACGCGGCGCTCGTCGGCGGCAGCGAGGACGTCGGCTACAAGGCCGCGATGGTCTCCCTTGCCCGCGGCCGCGTGCACATTGCCGCGCTGTCCGTAGGCCAGGCGCAGCGTGCCCTCGACGAGTCGGTCGAATACGCCGCCACCGCCACGCAGGGCGGAAACCCGATCGGCAACTTCCAGCTCGTGCAGGCGATGATCGCCGACCAGCAGACCGGTGTCATGGCCGGACGCGCCCTGGTGCGCGACGCCGCGCGCGCATGGGTCGAGGAAACCGACCGTCGTATCGCCCCGTCGGTCGCGAAGCTGTACTGCACCGAAATGGTCGGTAAGGTCGCCGATCTCGCGGTGCAGATCCACGGCGGCACCGGCTACATGCGCGAGGTCCCGGTCGAGCGCATCTACCGCGACGTGCGTCTGCTGCGTCTGTACGAGGGCACCAGCGAGATCCAGCGCCTGATCATCGGCGGCGGACTCGTCAAGCAGGCACAGCGCTCGTCGTAACCGCTTCGCGTAAAGGCAGCCACATCCCGTCGACGGGGTGTGGCTGCCTTTTTCGTGTGCGGATCGACCGGCTCTGAAACGCGCTACGCCAACTGGGCGCGTAGGTCGGTCTTGAGGATCTTGCCCGCCGCCGAGGTCGGCAACGCATCCAGAACGACGACGTCACGAATCTTCTTGTACGGCAGGACCCGCTCGGCCACGTAGGCCATGAGCTCGTCCTCGTCGACGTCTGCACCGGCGAGCGGCACGACGAACGCCACGGGCTCCTGACCCGTCGCACCCACATCGCGACCGACCACCGCGGCCGTCGACACGGACGGGTGCGTCACGAGGATCTCCTCGAGCTCACGCGGATACACGTTGTAGCCCTTGTAGATCAGCATGTCCTTCGCGCGGTCTGCGATGAACAGGTAGCCGTCGTCGTCGCGGTAGGCGATGTCGCCGGTCGCGAGCCAGCCGTCCACGTACTGCTCGGCCGTGATCTCGGGGTGTCCGAGATAGCCGTCGGTGACCTGAGGGCCACGGATCCACAGTTCGCCGCGTTCGTTCGGCCCGACCGTCGCGGTCGTATCGCCTTGCGGGCGGATCTCGATCTGCGTGTCGAACACGGGAAGGCCGACGCTACCGATCCGGTAGCCGAGGCCCCGGACGAGCGGCATCGCCGTGACGACGCACGTGCCTTCGGTCAGGCCGTAACCCTCGGCGATCGTCGCGTTGGGGAACGCAACGCCGAGCGCTTCGAGCGTGACGTGATCGATCGGGGCCGCACCGGACGACACCACCCGCACCGTGGACAGGTCGCGGGTCGCGACATCCGGGTGCGTGGCCAGCGCGTGCCACATCGCGGGGCTGCCCGTGATGTAACTGGCGTGATGGGTCTCGATCAGCTCGAGCATGCGGGCCGGATCGAAGCGACCCGCGAGCACCTGAGTGAGACCGCACGCCAGCAGGAACGACGTATTGATCAGCGCATGTGCGTGGAACAGCGGCGACACGACGATCGTCGCCCCCTCGCCGGGAACGACGCCCGCGATGTCGAGGCCCTCGATCTTCTCGAGCGACACCAGCCCGTCGTTCACGACTGTCTGGTACCCGGCACGCCACCCGCACATCTGCGTCACGTTGCCGACGACGTTGCGGTGAAGAACCCGAACACCCTTCGAAATGCCTGTGGTGCCACCGGTGTACGCGATATGTGCGACGTCATCGCCGCTCACCTGCGCGGGCTCGAATTCGGTGGAGTGACGAGCCAGCAACTCGTCGAACTGCACCGTGTCGAACTGCATCGTGTCGACTGCCCCGGCCTCGACCGAGTCGTCCGACACGACCGCGATGAGACGGATCGCCGTGTCCGCCGACGCGCCCAGCAGCGTATCGAACTGCTGCGATTGCGTGACGGCCGCGACAGCTCCGGTCTCTTCGATCTGACGACGCAGACCGGGCTGGGGCTGAAGCGGATTCACGAGAGTCACCGCTGCACCGACCCGCAACGCACCGTAGTACGCGACGTGGAAGTCGGCGCAGTTGCCGAGGTGCATGAGCACGACGTCGTGTTCGACGACGCCTGCCGCACTCAACGCACCTGCGAACTGCGCCGACTTCTCGTCGAGCTCGCGATACGACAGAACGCGGTCACCGTCGACGACCGCGGCACGGTCCCCGTACATGGCCGACATACTCGGCGCCCACACCGTCATCGATGTCTGCGGGTAGGACAACGCGGTGTCCAACCATTCTGATCGAGCGGAAGTCATCGTCGATTCCCGGATCAGCGCGGTGCCATGCGAATGGCACCGTCGAGTCGGATGGTCTCGCCGTTGAGGTAGCCGTTCTCGAGGATCGACGTGGCCATACGCCCGAACTCGTCCGGGCGGCCCATCCGCGACGGGTTCGGCACGGTGGCCTCGAGCGATGCACGGACATCGTCGCGAAGACGTGCGAGCAGCGGCGTGTCCATGATGCCGGGGGCGATCGTGTTGACACGAATGTTCTTGCTCGCAAGATCGCGGGCAGCGACGATCGTCATGCCGACGATTCCTGCCTTGGATGCCGAGTAGTTGATCTGGCCGATCTGGCCTTCGTACGCCGCTGCCGACGCGGTCATCACGACCACACCGCGCTCACCGTCGATCGGCTCGAGCTGCGCCATGCGCTCGGCGCCGAGGCGCAGCGCGTTGAACGAACCGATCAGGTTGAGGCGGATGACGAACTCGAAGTCCTCGAGCGACCCGGCCTTGCCCTCCCTGTCGAGAATCCGCATCTTGCGGCCTGCGCCTGCGCAGTGCACAACTCCACGCAGACCGCCGCGCTCATGCGCGACATCGAGTGCGGCCGCGAACTGCTCCGCATCGGTGACGTCCGCACCGGCGAACGTCGCGCCGTCACCGAGATCCTTGGCGACATCGGCACCGTTCGACGACGGCAGATCGATGAGGGTGACGTTGCCACCCGCGGCGAGCACACGATGAGCGGTGGCGAGTCCGAGACCGGAAGCACCACCGGTCACTGCGACGGAAAGACCTTTGAGTTCCATGGTTTTTCGATCCTCTGAGTGAGTAAGCGGATATCAGAGCAGTTCGAGAATGGTGGCGTTGGCCATGCCGCCGGCCTCGCACATCGACTGCAGGCCGTAGCGGATGCCGTTGTCGCGCATGTGGTGCACGAGGCGGGTCATGAGGATCGCACCCGAGCCACCGAGCGGGTGACCGACACCGATCGCGCCGCCGAGCGGGTTGAGCCGGTCGAGCTTCGCGCCGGTCTCGGCGAGCCATGCGAGCGGCACGGGCGCGAAGGCCTCGTTGATCTCGAATGCGCCGATGTCGTCGATGGACAGTCCCGACTTCGCAAGGGCCTTCTCGGTTGCGGCAATCGGGCCCGTGAGCATCACGACCGGGTCGTCAGCAGCCACAACCGCGGTGTGGATGCGCGCGAGCGGGGTCCATCCCTGCTGCGCGGCGTACTCGCTGGTGGTGATCAGGAGAGCACCGGCGCCGTCGGAGATCTGCGAGGAGTTTCCGGCGTGGATGACGCCGTCCTCCTTGAACACGGTCTTGAGCTTGCCGAGCGATTCGAGGGTGCCTCCGCGGCGGATGCCCTCATCGGTGTTCAGGCCCGCGATCGGAGCGATCTGCTTCTCGAAAGCACCGGCATCGGTCGCGGCCGCGGAGAGTTCGTGGGAGCGGAGCGAGAATTCGTCGAGTTGGGTGCGGGTGAAGCCCCACTTCTCGGCAATCATCTCGGCGCCGACACCCTGGCTGAATCCGTCGACACCGAACCGTTCGAGCACCGCGGCCGGGTAGTTCTCGCCGGGATTCTTCACCGCGCTCCCCATCGGAACGAGTGACATCGACTCGACACCACCGGCAACGACGACGTCGGCCTGGTCGGCGATCACGGATGCGGCGGCGAACGACACGGTCTGCTGGCTCGACCCGCATGCGCGGTTGATGGTGGTGGCGGGCACCGACACCGGCCAGCCCGCTGCGAACACAGCGCTACGCGACACGATTCCGGCCTGCGCCCCCACCTGGCTCACACAACCCCACTGGACGTCGTCGACCGACGCCGGGTCGAGTCCGGTGCGTTCGGCGAGTGCGCGGAGCACATGAGCCGAGAGGTCGACGGGGTGAATTTCGGACAGGGCACCGCCCCGGCGTCCGATGGGGGAACGGACGGCATCGACGATCACGGCATCGCGCATGTGGATCGGTCCTTTGTTAAATCGAACAAATCGGTCTGGTGGGCAACCGGTGGAGCGAGCACCGGGAAAAGCAGCCGGCCGGGTGGTGGCCCTCACGTCGAGGAGACCACGCACCCGGCCGGTGAGGGAAAGTCTTTCGGCGGAAGCTTCCGTTAGGCGGAAGCTATGCCGGAAGGTCAGGCAACGCTGCGGATGATCTTGCGGTCACGTTCCGGGTTGGCGAACACGAGCACGAGCACCGCGGCGATCGCACCGAGGACGCCGATGATCTGGAACGAGGTGGCGTAGCCCTCGGCTGCGGTCGCGGCGTTGTCGACGATCACGCCGGTGCCGTAAGGGGCAACCAGGCCACCGACTGCCATGAGCGCAAGGAACACGCCCATCGTGCCTGCGGTCTGCTGCGGCGGGCACAGCTCGGAGATCGCGGCGTTGATCAGCGGGAAGGCGATGGCGCCGAAACCGTAGCCGATGGAGACGACCGCAACCGCGATGCCGGGGGTTCCGATCGACGGGAGGAAGATCAGAATCGAACCGCAGATGAGCACGCCGACGCTGGGAACGATGATGCGGACCACGCGTGAGGTGTGTCCGCGTCCACGCAGACGGTCGGTGATGGTGCCCGACGAGATCATCAGGAACAGTCCGACGATGGACGGCAGCGCGAACATCGAGCCGGCCTGCAGGGCGCTGTAGCCGAGGCCGACCTCGAAGTAGGACGGCAGCCACGTGAGCACCACGGTGGTGAGTGCATAGACGACCATGATCAGAACTGCGCAGGTCACGAAGGTGCGGGTGAGGAAGATCTTGCGCCACGGCACGGACGGCTCGGTCGGCGCGGACCCCACAGCGGCATCGGCGCCCTTGACGGCCTTGGACGTGTAGGGGCCTTCCTTGAAGCCGGGAATCCAGCACGCTATCCACACCAGGCCGAGAACCGACAGCGCGACGATGGCCATCCGCCAGCCGTATTCGACAGTGATGAAGGTCAGGACCGGAGCGAGCGCGATCTTGGCGACCGAGGCGGAACCGGCGAGGAACGCACCGGGCAGACCGCGCTTGGCCGGCGGATGCCACGAGTACGTGGCGGTGTGCATGAGCGCCGAGCTGGGGCCTTCGCCCAGACCGAGCAGCATGCGGCACACGACGAGCACCACGAAACCGCCGGTGACGACGAGCGGCAGCATCACCACCGACCAGGTCAGGCCGAGCGCGAGCAGGGCCCACTTGAGAGTCAGCTTCTTCTCGAGCGGTCCGGCGAGGAAGCCGCCGATCGTGAACGTCACGAAGAACAGCGAACCGACCAGGCCGATCTGCGACGACGTCAGCCCGAATTCACGGGCGAGCGGCTGGGCGATGATGCCGAGCACTGCCTTGTCGGCGTAGTTCACGACGTAGAGGAAGATGACCAGCCCGGTCATGCCCCATGCTTTGCCGGGTGTCACCTTGAACGGTGTCTTGGATTCGGATGGCCCGGGGCCATCGTGGGTACTCGCGGTACCGTTCACGACTTCACCTGTGGTCACGTGGGAGTCCCTTCAAAGACTCGGAGGAAACCGACGCGGGCCGCACTCTGCCTCGCAATCGGCGTGGAACGTCACGCCTGGCGTTGGAATTCATTCAACGTGACCGAACTCACCGAGCGCAAAGAGCCTTACGCGAACAGATCGATCACCAGAACCTATGACCCGTCACAATCGACGGAGATATTGGTCTGCGCTAACCGATCGATAGCCGATCGGTGCTGGTCCACCCCCGAAAGCTGTTGCATGCTGACTGGGATACCAATTCGGGTCACGCATGCCCGAACGCACCGTGACCGACGAGGACAGGACGCCATGAACTCCACCGCCTCCACCGACGAGCTCCCCTCGTCCACCGCACCCCTTGCGGGAGTACGGGTGGTCGAAGTATCGAGCTTCGTGGCTGCCCCGCTGTGCGGCATGACCCTCGCCGCACTCGGCGCCGATGTCATCCGTATCGACCCGATCGGCGGAGCCGCCGACTACAAGCGCTGGCCGCTGACCGAGGACGGGGAGTCGATCTACTGGGCGAATCTGAACAAGGGCAAGCGCTCGTTCGCCGCGAACTTTCGTGACCCCCAGGCCCACAAAGTTATTCGCGACCTCATCATCGACGCGGGCATCGTCGTCACCAACCAGGCCGGACGCGACTGGCTCGACTACGACGAGCTCGCCGCGATCCGCCCCGACCTGATCCACGTGCAGGTCCTCGGACGCGCCGACGGCACCGGCGCCGTCGACTACACCGTCAACGCCGCAGCCGGGTTCCCCCAGGTCACCGGCCCCGACAACCTCGACGACCCCGTCAACCACGTGTTGCCTGCGTGGGATGTCTCGTGCGGTCTCTACGCCGCACTGTCCGTCGCGTCCGCGGTGTACCGCCGCGAGATCACCGGCGCCGGAACCAAAATCGTTCTCCCCCTGGAGGATGTCGCATTCGCAACGGTCGGCAATCTCGGATACATTGCCGAGGCCCAGCTCGGCCTGACGGGCCGAGGCCGCGTCGGCAATGCGGTCTACGGCACCTACGGCTGCGACTTCGCGACCTCGGACGGCGCCCGGTTCATGACCGTTGCACTGACCCCGCGACACTTCCGCGACCTCACCGAACTGACCGGCACGACCGCGGCCGTCACCGCTGTGGAAACCGCGCTGGGCGCCAATTTCCGCGACGAAGGCGAGCGCTACAAGCACCGGGCAGTGCTGAACGGCCTGTTCTCGCCGTGGTTCGCTGCCCGGACGGCAACCGAGGTCGAAGCCGCGCTCGACGGAACCTCGATCCTGCACGAGCGTTACCGCACGTTCGCCGAGCTCGCCGCCGACCCGCTGGTGACGAACAATCCGATGTTCCAGCAACTCGACCAGCCGCGTATCGGAACCTACTCTGCAGCCAGCACACCCATGTCGTTCGACGGCGTCCACCCGGCCGTCCGCCCCGCCCCCGCGAACGGCGACGACACCGCCGCTGTCCTGTCCGACCACCTCGGTCTGACCGACGACGAGATCGATGCCCTCGCCGCTGCCGGCGCCGTCCGTACCAAGCAGAAGGACAACGTATGACCCGCCTCGCCCAGACCATCGGACTGACCGAGTTCCAGTCCGAGATCCTCGACAATGTCCGACGGTTCGTCGACCGCGAGATCATCCCGAACGCACAGGAACTCGAGCATTCCGACACCTACCCGCAGGCGATCGTCGATCAGATGCGCGAGATGGGCCTGTTCGGTCTGATGATCCCCGAAGAGTACGGCGGGCTCGGCGAATCACTGCTGACCTACGCGCTGTGCGTCGAGGAACTCGCGCGCGGCTGGATGAGTGTCTCCGGCGTCATCAACACGCACTTCATCGTCGCGTACATGATCCGCCAGCACGGCACCGAAGCGCAGAAGCAGCACTTTTTGCCGCGCATGGCGACCGGCGAGGTGCGCGGCGCATTCTCGATGTCCGAGCCCGAACTCGGCTCCGACGTCGCTGCGATCCGCACCAAGGCCAAGCGCGACGCCGACGGCAACTATGTCATCAACGGCCAGAAGATGTGGCTCACCAACGGCGGTAGCTCCACCCTCGTCGCCGCGCTCGTCAAGACCGAGGAGGGCTCCGACAAGGCCCACAAGAACCTCACGGCGTTCTTGGTCGAGAAGCCCGCCGGGTTCGGCGAGGTCGCTCCGGGTCTGACGATCCCCGGAAAGATCGACAAGATGGGCTACAAGGGCATCGACACCACCGAGCTCGTCTTCGACGACTACAAGGCGTCGGCCGACAGCATTCTCGGCGGCGAGCCGGGTCGCGGATTCTTCCAGATGATGGACGGCGTGGAGGTCGGCCGCGTCAACGTCTCCGCTCGTGCGTGTGGTGTCGCGATCCGCGCGTTCGAGCTCGCGGTGCGATATGCACAGCAGCGCACCACGTTCGGTAAGCCGATCGCGCAGCATCAGGCGATCGGGTTCTCCCTTGCCGAGATGGCCACCAAGGTCGAGGCCGCGCACCTGATGATGGTCAACGCTGCACGCCTGAAGGATTCGGGCGAGCGCAACGACGTCGCGGCAGGCATGGCCAAGTACTTGACGAGCGAATATTGCTCCGAGGTGACGCAGGCGAGCTTCCGCATCCACGGCGGCTACGGCTATTCCAAGGAGTACGAGATCGAGCGGCTCATGCGTGAAGCTCCGTTCCTGCTCATCGGTGAGGGCACCAGCGAGATCCAGAAGACGATCATCAGCAAGGGCATCCTCCGCGAATACGCGCTGTAGTTCAGCTGCCCTGTCACACATATACCCGGAAGGAAAATCCGTGCAGCGTACGGTGTTCAACGAGGATCACGAAGCATTCCGCGATACGGTTCGCACCTTCATCGCGAAGGAGGTCACGCCGGTCTACGAGCAGTGGGAAGAAGAGGGACATCCCCCGCGTGACTTCTACCGCCGCATGGGTGAACTCGGATTCCTCGGCATCCAGGTTCCCGAAGAGTACGGTGGCGGCGGCGAGCAGTCGCTGAAGTTCAACGTGATTCTTGCGGAAGAGGCGTCGGCTGCGGGCGCGTCCTTCGGCTCGTCGTCGGTGCACTCGAACCTGATCCTGCCGTACATCATGCAGAACGCAACCGAGGAGCAGAAGCAGCGCTGGCTCCCCGGGTTCGCTTCGGGCGACCTGATGTTCGCGATCGCGATGACCGAGCCCGGCACCGGCTCCGACCTCGCGAACATTGCCACCAGTGCAAAGCTGTCGGAAGACGGCAGCCACTACGTGCTCAACGGATCGAAGACGTTCATCACCGGTGGTGCACTCGCCGACCGCGTGCTCGTCGTCGCCCGCACGACCCCGTACAACCCGGACGACCGTCGCGGCGGCCTCTCCATTCTCGTGGTGGACGCCTCGAGCGAGGGCTACTCCGTCGGCCGCAAGCTGAAGAAGATCGGCCTCAAGACGTCCGACACCGCCGAGCTGTCGTTCGACGACGTCAAGGTTCCGGTTTCGGATCTGCTCGGCGAAGAGGGCAAGGCCTTCTCGTACCTCACGCAGAACCTCGCCCAGGAACGACTGACGATTGCGTTCGGTGCAGCCGCCACCGCGTCGGCAGCGATCGCCCACGCCATCGCATATACCAAGGACCGCAAGGTATTCGGTAAGCCCGTTGCCTCGTTCCAGAACTCCAAGTTCGTGCTCGCGGAATGTTCTGCGGAGCTTCAGGCGCTGCAGATCATGGTCGACAACGCGATCGAACTCAATGACCGTGACGAGCTGACCGTGCCGGACGCCGCACGCGCGAAGCTGTTCGCGACGGAGACCGCCGGACGCATCATCGACAAGTGCCTGCAGTTGCACGGCGGCTACGGATACATCACCGAGTACCCCATCGCGCGCCTGTACGCCGACACCCGCGTCACCCGCATCTACGGCGGTACGAGCGAGGTCATGAAGACGATCATCGCGAAGGACCTCGGTTTGTGAGGTGATCGGGCTGTAGACCGACCACACGCAGAAAGCGCGGGTCGCGTTGTCTCACAGGCAACGCGGTCCGCGCTTTCGCGTGCGTCCTAGTGGAGAACCTGGTCGATCACCAGCACCGCACCGAGCACGAGCATCACCACACCCGACACCCTGCTCACGATCGTGGCCGCTGCCGGCCGGGCGCGCAGCACGCGCTTCGCGCCCGCGCCGACCCCCAGATAGACCACGGCGCATGTGATCACGTGCACCACACCGAGCATCACGATCTGCGCCGCGAGTGGCCACGGCCCGGCCGGGTCGGTGAACTGCGGCAGTAACGCCAGGAGCAACAGGAACACCTTCGGATTGAGACCGCTGACTCCCACACCCTTGACGGTCTGCCGCGTCCACGAGTCGGCTCCGCCCGGTTTGCCTTCCTGTATGACCGACGGACCCGTGAGCATCCCGACCCCGAGCCACATCAGATACGCAGCACCGACGGTAGACAACACCGCGAGGACCACCGGCGACTGCGCCACCACAGCCGCGACTCCGGCCGCGACGGCCGCGGTCATCGCGAGGTGCCCGAGCAGCATTCCGCTCACCGCAGGCACGACACTCCGATACCGCAGTCCCGCGGTGATCGCGTAGGCCCAGTCGGCGCCGGGCATCAGCACGAACAGTATGGACACCATCCAGAACGCAACAACGACACCGGCAGCCATGGTCACCTCATTTCCGTGCAGTGGACGGGACGACAAGCCCCAGGACAAAGATTAGGAATTTTCGCCTGGAATCTGTTTGCAAGTACTCGTCTTGCAGGCCCATTTTGAGGGAAGATCTTCCACATGGACGCAATTGACAGGAAGATTCTTGCGGAGCTGCAGAAGGACGGTCGTCTCACCATCACGGAGCTCGCCGATCGCGTCCGTCTGAGCATCTCGCCCTGCCACCGGCGCCTACGCGCATTGGAGCGCGACGGAGCGATCAGCGGATACCACGCGCAGCTCGACGCGAACGCGCTCGGCCTCACCTTCGAGGCCCTGGTGTTCGTCACGATGCACACGGCGGAACGCATCACCCTCGACGCATTCGAGACGGACGTGGCCACGATCCCCAATGTCATTCAGGCACAACGACTGTTCGGCGATCCGGATTATCTGCTGCGCGTCCTCACCCGCGATCTTTCGGCCTTCCAGGAGCTCTACGACGAACAACTCTCCGCACTGCCCGGCGTCCAGCGCCTGAGTTCGACGCTGGTCATGAAACGCGTTGTGGAGAATCGGCCCCTGCCGCTGTAGGCCCGAAACGACGCCGCGGTAGACCCGAAACGACACAGTCACCATGAGCCGCTACTCTTCGCGCCATGCGACTGCTCGAGAAATCGAAACGCGTGATCGAGGCCCAACTGAACAACTCCACCATCCGTGCTCTGTCGGGTTCGATGGTGGCGTACGAAGGGCAGATCACGTTCAAATCGGCGGGGTTCGGCGGCGGTGACGGCGTGCTGGCGGGCCTGCGCCAACGCGCGACCGGCGAAGGTCTGTCCCTCATGGAATGCGCGGGCACCGGCGTGGTGTACCTCGCGCACCGAGCGCAGGACACCACAGTGCTCGAGTTGAACAACGAGACGTTGCAGGTCGAATCCGAGCAGCTGCTCGCGCTCAACGGGAACCTCAATACCAACGTCACGTTCGCCGGGGTACGCGGCGGAATGAGCGGGCAGGGTCTGTTCACGACCACGGTGTCGGGATCCGGTCAGGTGGCGCTGCTCTCGTCGGGTGGCCCGCTCATTCATCTCGAGGTGTCGCCGCAGTACCCGCTCGTCGTCGACCCCGACGCGTTCGTGTGTGCGAAAGGGATGCTGACGCAATCGTTCGTGACCGATGTGTCGTGGCGGTCGGCGATAGGTCAGGGCAGCGGCGAAGCGTTCTCCCTCAGGTGGGAGGGCACCGGCGTCGTGTCCATTCAACCGGCGGAACGGTAAGGGCGGGAACATGGCGTTCACGAAGATCAACAGCAAGGTCGTGCGGGTCGAGCTGATGCAGTCGGGGCCCATCATCGCGCGACGCGGCGCGATGCTCTTCTATACCGGCGACGTGCAGTTCGCTCCGCACGGCACTCCGGGCGGCGTCGGGGGCGCCCCCGGGCTCGGCGGCATGGCGGGGATGGCAGGCCGGATGCTGCAGGGCGAGCACGAAGCGACGATGGTCGCGCAGGGCAAGGGCACCGTGCACTACGGCTTCAAGGGTCTCGAGACCCACATCGTCGACATGTCTGCCGGAGGGGAACTCCGGGTGGAGGCATCGCGACTGCTTGCCCACACCGCAGGGCTGCAGAGTTCTGTGGTGTCGGCCAACGCGACACCCTCGGGCGGCGGTGGAGGTGGCGGGCTGTTCGGGGCGCTCCGCGGCGCCGCGGCCGGTGCGGTCACCGGTCAGGGCATGTTCACCACTGCACTGTCCGGGTACGGCGCGGCCGTGCTGCTCGCACACGGCGGCGTATTCGAACTGCAGGTCGGCGGGCCGTCGCCGGTGGTCGTCGACCCGCAGGCATACGTCGCCTCGTACGGTGCGGTACGGACCGAACTGAAGTCGTCGATGAGCTGGCGCAATGTGGGGCGCACCGGAGGGGAGTCGATGCAGCTCGAATGCACCGGCCAGGGCATCGTCTATGTGCAGGCATCGGAGGAGAAGCTGTGAGCACCATTCTGAATCCGTCGCATCTGGTGGGCAGCGACAACGTACCCGGCAACAGCTATGCGTTCAGCATCGATCTGCAGTCGCCGTGGTTTCTGTCGAAAGGCGCGATGATCGCCTATTACGGGCAGATGCAGTTCAACGCCCTCACGCATGACCTGAGCGGGCAGATCCTGCAGATGGTGGCGCGGCAGTTCTCGGCGCCGATGTACCTCGGGGACTACGTCGTGGCCAGCGGTCACGGCAAGCTGATCCTCGGCGACCGCGGATACGACATCAATTCGTACGATCTCGACGCCGGCAACCTCACGATCCGGCAGGCCAGCCTGCTCGCGTTCGAACCGGGGCTGTCGCTGAACCAGTCGATCGTTCCCGGATTCCTCACGCTGATCGGCACCGGCAAATTCCTGGCGTCGTCGAACGGGCCGGTGATGTTCGCCGAGCCGCCGCTACGCGTGGATCCTGAGGCTCTCGTCGGCTGGGCCGACTGCCCTTCGCCCAGCCACCACTACGACGAATCGTGGATCACCAGCCATCTGGCAGCGGGCGCGCGACGATTCGGTGTGCAGTCGGGGGAGGAACGCCAGTTCGATTTCACCGGCGCGGGCACGGTGCTGATCCAGTCGAGCGAGAAGGTCATCCACGATTCGTCGATCGTGCGCACCATCGAGGGTCATCTGCCCGGCTTGTCCTCGAGCGGACTACAGCGGATCAATCAGGTGGTGTCGCAGCAGATACAGCAGCAACAGCACTAACACACCCTTGGCCAACACTGGGTACAGCACAGATCAACCACTTTACTTTTGTGACTACGATCACACACTAGGGTAGCCTAACCGGAGGTAAGGTTTGGGCAACCTAAGAAGTTGTCGTCGGTTACAGGAATGGTGGCTCATGATCGTCTGCAGTTGCCACGCACTCACACATCACCACATCGAGGCCGAGGTCGCAGCCGGCGCACGCTGCACCCGCGAAGTGAGTGCGGCCTGCCGAGCAGGCACCGACTGCGGCAACTGCGTCCGCAACATCTCGGCGATCATCCGGCAAGCCCGCGCTCAGAGTGAGATCATCGAACTCGAGACCGCCGTGTAGCCAGCCCCTATCCGGCGGTGAAACCCGATGGTTCACCCCGGGAGGTGCCATGAAGGGCGACAAGAAGGTAATAGAACTACTCAACGAGCAGCTCACCGCCGAGCTCACCGCGATCAACCAGTATTTTCTTCACTCGAAGATGCAGGAAGACCGTGGATGGACGAAACTCGCCTCGCACACGCGCGCCGAGTCGTTCGACGAGATGCGGCACGCCGAGACGCTCACCGACAGGATCCTGTATCTCGACGGACTCCCCAACTATCAGCGGCTCGGTTCGCTGCGACTGGGTCAGACCGTCAAGGAGATGCTCGAATCGGATCTCATCGTCGAGGTCGAAGCGCGTGATCGGCTCCGCAAGGGATCCGAGTACATGCGTTCGGTCAGCGACATCACGTCGGCGAACATCTTCGAGTCGATCCTCGCCGACGAAGAAGAGCACATCGACTACCTGGAAACCCAGCTCGACCTGCTGGAGCAGCTCGGTGAGCCGCTCTACCTGGCCAAGCATGTGACGCCGGAAGAATAGAAGCAACACCATGTGAGGGCGGCCCCATCGGGGTCGCCCTCACATGCGTCTGCGATGAGTTCCGGCCGGTTCGGCAGTCGGTATCCGGTGGATGGCACGGCACCCCGTCGGGCCCCCACCGGAAGGACACCTCATGGCCGCACCCTCCCTCGGCAGCATGCTTCTGTCGAGCACGAACCCTGAGCGCCTGCGCGACTGGTACGTGAGTGCATTCTCGGTGAAGTCGGAGCGCACACCCGGCGAACCCGCCTACGACGTACTCGATTTCGACGGCTTCTACGTCATGCTCGACCGTCGCGCCGATATCGGCGCACACAATCCCGAGCCCGGACGCCTGATCATCAACCTCGAAGTCTCCGGTGCACGAGACATCGTTGCCCGACTCGACGAACTCGGCACGAAATGGCATTCTCCGCTCGAGGATCGCGACGGCAGCCTGTTCGCTACAGCGATCGACCCCGACGGCAACTACGTACAACTCGTCGATCTGAGCGACGAAGCCAAAGCGGCCATGACCTGAGGCGCTCGCATCGGACTGTGGGTGATGGCACCCTGGTGAACGTGACCGAGCGGAAGCGTCCGGATGTGAGTTTCGAGACGTGGATCGAACGACAGATCCGCGTTGCGCAGGAACGCGGCGACTTCGACAATCTTCCCGGCGCAGGCAAACCCATCCCGGATCACGGGAACGACGAGATGTGGTGGATCAAGAACTATCTCGAGCGTGAGGGATTGTCGGGGGAGGCGCTGCTGCCACCGGAACTACAGTTGCGCAAGGAAATCGAACGCCTGCCGGAGTCCGTGCGGACGGTGCCCACCGAACGGGACGTACGACAGATCGTCGCCGATCTGAACCGCCGGGTCGCCGCGTGCATGCTCTCGCCGCAGCGCCTACCCGTGCCGCTGCACAAGGTCGACGTCGACGAGGTGCTCGAAGCCTGGCGAATCGCGCGGCAGCGACGGCGCGCGCAGGCGAAGGAAGCTCTGGCCACGCCACCGTCGCAGCCACCCATCCGAAAGAGCAGTAAAGCTGCCCGTGCGTGGTTCTGGCGGCGGTAGCTACCAGAACCACGCACGGGGCAGCGTCGGCTGCGCTACGTCAGGGAGGCTCCGGTAGCCGCACGGACCTGCTCCTCGGTGACGCCGGGTGCGGTCTCGACCAGCTTCAGCCCACCGTCGGTGACATCCACAACGGCGAGGTTGGTGATGATCCGCTGGACCACACCCTCACCCGTCAACGGCAGCGAACACTTCTCCACAATCTTCGGATTGCCCTGCTTATCGGTGTGCTCCATCAACACGATCACCTTGCGGGCACCGTGCACCAGATCCATCGCACCGCCCATGCCCTTGACCATCTTGCCGGGCACCATCCAGTTCGCCAGATCACCCGTCTGGGAAACCTCCATGCCACCGAGCACAGCGGTATCGATATGACCGCCACGGATCATCCCGAAGCTCAACGACGAATCGAAGAACGCCGCACCGGGATTGACCGTCACGGTCTCCTTGCCGGCGTTGATCAGATCCGGGTCGATCTCCTCTTCGGTCGGATACCGTCCGGTGCCGAGGATCCCGTTCTCACTGTGCAGCGTCACCCGCACACCCTCGGGCAGGTAGTTCGGAATCAAGGTCGGCAGACCGATACCGAGGTTGACGTACTCGCCCGGCGACAGCTCCTGTGCAGCCCGGGCCGCCATCTCTGTACGCGACCAGCCGACGGTCTCGGCGGTGTCCACGCTGGTGCTCATGTTCAGGCTCCCTTCGCAGCGCTGACGGTGCGCTTCTCGATCTGCTTGTCCTGCACGCCCGTGTGCACGATGCGGTCGACGAAAACGCCCGGCAGGTGTACCTGCCCCGGATCGATCTCGCCCGGTTCTACGAGCTGTTCGACCTGCACGATGCAGACCTTGCCTGCCATCGCCGCGAGCGGATTGAAGTTCATCGCCGCCTTGTTGAACACCAGATTGCCCTCGGTATCGCCCTTGAGCGCATGCACCAGCGAATAATCGGCGTTGATCGACTCCTCGAGCACATACCGCTTACCGCGGAACTCACGGATCTCCTTCGCCGGCGACGCGATCTCCACCGACCCGTCGGCCGCATACCGCCACGGCAGACCGCCGTCGGAGATCGGGGTACCGACACCGGCGGGGGTGAAGAACGCCGGAATACCGGCACCACCGGCACGAAGCTTCTCCGCGAGAGTGCCCTGCGGCGTCAGCTCCACCTCGAGCTCACCCGAGAGGTACTGACGCGCGAACTCCTTGTTCTCACCGACGTACGACGCGGTGACCCGGCGGATCCGCTTCTCACCGAGAAGAATCCCCAAACCGTGCCCGTCGACACCGCAGTTGTTGGAGAACACCTCGAAATCGGTGGCGTCGCCGGCGGCGATCGCTGCGATCAACTCGTCCGGGATACCGCACAGCCCGAAACCGCCGACGGCGAGCAGCGCACCCGACGGAATGTCCGCAACGGCCGCCTCGGGCGTCTCGAATACCTTGGAAGCCAAGTCCAATACCTCTCCGGTCCGTGGGCCGCATCGCCACCGGGCAGATGCGTCCGCTGGGTGAACACGTCCTCTTTGCTGTGTACCAATTAATAGTGTGGATGATCCCATTGCAAGGGTCCCACGGGAGAGAATCGCGGATTGGTCGCTGGACGAACACGCAACCGGAGAGTGTCCACCCAGTGGACGTATGCTGGGTCCGTGACATCGGGCGCTCAGGGACAGTTGGTCGGGAGGGTTGCAGCACTTCTCCGGGCCGTCTCCGCCCACGAACCGGCCGGAGTGTCGACGTCCGACCTCGCACGCGAGACCGATCTCGCCAGGCCGACGGTCCACCGCCTGCTCGCCACGCTCGCCGACGAAGGACTGGTCGATCGGCACCGCGACAATGGGAAATGGACCTTGGGCCCGGAGCTGTATCTGCTCGGTTCACTCGCGGCCGCGCGCTACGACATCGCAGAACTCGCGGGGGACGTCCTACGCGACCTCGCCCGGGAAACCGGGGAGAGCGCCTATCTTTCCGCACGTCGTGGTGATGAGACCGTGTGCCTGGCCGTCGAGGAAGGCAGCTTTCCGCTGCGTTCGCATGTGCTGCACGTGGGGATCCGGTTCCCGCTGGGCGTGGCGTCGGCGGGGCTGGCGATCCTGTCGCATCTACCCGACCGAGACATCGACGCGTATCTGTCGAGAACCGACCTCTCGACGGAGTGGGGACCCGACCACGCGAAAGACGATATCGAGAAGCGCATCGCCGCTACCCGTTTGGCCGGGTACTCGGTCAATCCCGCACTCATCGTCGAGGGGAGTTGGGGTATGGGCGCGGCAGTGTTCGATCAACGCGACACCCCGACGTGGGCGCTCAGCATCACCGGCGTCGAAAGCCGTTTCCGCGACGACCGCCGCGCTGGGCTCGGGGAGTCGCTGCTGAACCAGGCGCACCGGCTCACTCAACTCCTGCGACGGCGGCCACAGCCGGGCCGCTGACCCTTGCGGGAGCGGCCCGGTGAGCGTCAGTCCGCGCGGCTCGGAACCCGCTGAAGCAGTCGCTCTGCATGCTTCAGAATCGGGCCGTCGACCATCTTGCCCTCGAAATCGAAGACACCGCGCTGGGTTTGCGCAGCGGCGAGCACACGCCGTGCCCACTCCGCTTCCTCTTCGGTGGGCGCGAACGCACGACGGATCACCTCGATCTGAGCGGGGTGGATCGCGACCTTGATATCGAATCCGACAGCCACCGTGTCGAGAGACTCCTCGTACAGCCCGTCGGTGTCCTTGATGTCGAGGTATACCGAGTCCAGCGCCCAGCGGGCATGGCCTTTCGCGGCGAGCAGCGACACCGACCGCGCATGCTGTGCCACGGCCCGGTAGGTGCCGTCGGCGTGTCGGCTCGAGTTGCCACCGAGGCCCGCGACCAGGTCTTCGGCGCCCCACATGACACCGATCGCGTTGTCGGCCTTCGCGATCTCCTCAACCGCGAGCACACCCAGCGGGGACTCGATCAGCGCGACCACCTCGAGTGGAGCGAGCGAGAGCACCTCGTCGGCGCCTTCACACTTCGGGAGCATCACACGGGTGTAGGACGTGCGACGCAGCGCCTCCATGTCGAGCTCGTGATCTGCGGTGCCCACCGGGTTGACGCGCACCACCGTGCGTTCGGGATCGAGCGGAGTCGCGACGAGTGCGTCGCGCGCCGCCTGCTTGTCGCCGGCCGAGACCGCGTCCTCGAGGTCGATGATGACGACGTCGGAGCGGTCGGCGGCCTTACCGTAACGTTCGGGCCGGTCCGCAGGTACGAACAGCCATGCAGGACCCGGCAATTCCCATGTCATGATGTCGGCCTCTTCTGTACGAGTGTCTTGCGGACCGCGATGCCGACGACGTCGCCGTGCTGATTGCGACCCGTGTGTTCGAGCGTGACGATGCCTTCACCGGGGCGGCTCTTCGACTCACGCTTGTCGAGGATCTTAGTCTCGACGTAGAGGGTGTCACCGTGGAACAGCGGCTTCGGGAACGACACTTCGGAGAATCCGAGGTTCGCGACGATCGTGCCCTGAGTGAGCTGCGCGACGGACAGACCGATCATCGTGGACAGCGTGAACATCGAGTTCACCAGTCGCTCACCGAAGGTCGTCCCGGCTGCGTATGCGGCATCCAGGTGCAGGGCCTGCGTGTTCATCGTCTGCGTCGTGAACAGCGTGTTGTCGGCCTCGGTGATGGTGCGCCCGGGGCGGTGCTCGTAGATCGCGTCGAGCTCGTACTCCTCGAACCACAGACCACGCTGAGTAATTCGCTTCTCGGCTTCGCTCACAGCCCCAACCCCCGTGCGACGAGCATGAGCTGCACCTCGGTGGTGCCCTCTCCGATCTCGAGGATCTTGCTGTCGCGATAGTGCCGCGCGACAGGATATTCGTTCATGAATCCGTAGCCGCCGTGAATCTGCGTTGCGTCGCGCGCATTGTCCATCGCGGCTTCCGAGGCAACGAGCTTCGCGATCGACGCCTGCTTCTTGAACGGCTTGCCTGCGAGCATGGCGGCCGCGGCGTCGTAGTAGGCAGTGCGAGCGGTATGCGCGCGCGCTTCCATCCGCGCGATCTTGAATGCGATCGCCTGGTTGTTGCCGATCGCAGTACCGAATGCCTCGCGTTCCTTGGCGTACTTGACCGATTCGTCGACGCAACCCTGCGCAGCACCGACCGACAGTGCCGCGATCGCGATGCGTCCTTCGTCGAGAATCCGCAGGAAGTTCGCGTACCCGCGGCCACGTCGGCCGAGGAGATTCACTTCGGGAACACGTACATTCGCGAAGGTCAGCGGGTGCGTGTCGGAGGCATTCCAGCCGACCTTGTTGTAGGCCGGCTCGGCGGTGAAGCCGGGGGTGTCGGCAGGCACGAGGATCGTGGAGATCTCCTTCTTGCCGTTCGCGTCGACCCCGGTGACGGCGGTGACGGTGACGAGCGAAGTGATGTCGGTGCCCGAGTTGGTGATGAACTGCTTGTTGCCGTTGATCACCCACTGCCCGTCCTCGAGCTTCGCGGTGGTCTTGGTGCCGCCGGCGTCGCTACCGGCACCGGGCTCGGTCAGGCCGAACGCGGCGAGATTGCGGCCACTGGTGAGCTGCGGGAGCCATTCCTGCTTCTGCTCGTCGGTGCCGAAGCGGTAGATCGGCATCGCACCGAGCGACACGCCCGCTTCGAGGGTGATGGCGACGGACTGGTCGACCTTGCCGAGCTCCTCGAGGGCCAGGCACAGGGCGAAGTAGTCGCCGCCCATTCCGCCGTACTCCTCGGGGAACGGCAGGCCGAACAGACCCATGTCCGCCATTCCCTGCACCACTTCGTACGGGAACGAATGCTCGGCGTCGTGCTTGGCCGCGACGGGCGCGACGACGGTGCGCGCGAAATCGGCGACCGACTTCCTCAGCTGTTCGTATTCGTCGGGGAGCTGGCCGGTGGCCAGGTACGTCGGTGACTCGCTCATGCCTCTTCCTTCGTGTCTGTGTGCGGGGTGATGCGTGCGAGAAGCTGATCGACCTTGACCTGTTCACCTGCGGAAGCGAACAGTTCGACGACGCCGTCGATCGGGGCGGTGAGCGCGTGTTCCATCTTCATGGCCTCGACGATGGCGATAGTCTGTCCCGCGGCGACCTCGGCGCCCGATTCGACGGAGACGGCGATGACAGCGCCCGGCATGGGACTGGTGATGTCGGCGTCGCCGGTGTGGGCGTCGTCGCCCCGCACGCTGGCCTCGCGGACCTCACGGACCGCGACGCTCCCGTGCCCGTCGGCGAGCCAGATCGCGCCGTCGACCTCCGCGACCCGAAACACGTGCCTGCGACCGTTGAGGACGACAGCAAGAACCGAGCCGTCAAGCAATGCGGACAGCGAGTATTCGCTGCCGTCTTCGACATTCACGGTGCCCGAAGAGGGGTTTCCGGTGAGTCGCACATGCGCGGTGCGGTCGCCGGACGCGAGCCGGTAGCTGGTGGGCAGGTGCGAGCCCACGCGCCATCCGTCGGGAACGTCCCACGGGTCGGAGGTGTCGTCGGGCCAGTGCTGCAGCCAGCGGAGCACCGCCGCGGCGACGAGCGCGGCATCGGAGATCTCCTGCGCCGTGTAGTCGCCGAGACGGCGGTCGAGCAGGCCGGTGTCGAGCGCACCGGCCACCACCTCGGGGTCGGCAAGCAGGAACCGCGCGAAGTCGATATTGGTCACCACACCGAGCACCGCAGTATCGGCGAGCGCACGGTCGAGACGTCGCAGCGCCCCGGCACGATCGTCGGCGTGTGCGATGACCTTGGCGAGCATCGGGTCGTAGTCGCTGCCGACGACGGTGCCCGGCTGCAGGCCGGAGTCGACGCGGATCCCGGTGCCGCTCGCTTCGATCACGTCGGCGACGGTGCCGCCGGTGGGCAGGAACCCGCGACCGGGATCCTCCGCGTAGACGCGGGCTTCGATGGCGTGGCCGGTGAGGGTGACGTCGTGCTGCGTGAATCCGAGGGGTTCGCCCGCGGCGATGCGCACCTGCCATTCGACGAGGTCGAGGCCCGTGACCATCTCGGTGACGGGGTGTTCGACCTGCAGGCGGGTGTTCATCTCCATGAAGAAGAACTCGTCGGGTTTCTCGGCCGAGACGATGAACTCGACGGTGCCTGCGCCGGTGTAGTCGACGCTGCGCGCGGTGTTGCAGGCGGCTTCACCGATGCGGGCGCGGGTGGCCTCGTCGAGCAGCGGCGACGGCGCTTCCTCGATGACCTTCTGGTGGCGACGCTGCAGGCTGCATTCGCGTTCGCCGAGGTGGACGACGTTGCCGTGCGAGTCGGCGAGGATCTGCACCTCGATGTGGCGCGGGCGCAGGACGAATCGTTCGAGGAAGAGCGTGTCGTCACCGAAGGACGACGCGGCCTCACGGCGTGCAGAAACCAGGGCATCGGGAAGGTCGGCGGGATCGTGCACCAGCCGCATGCCCTTGCCGCCACCGCCTGCCGACGGCTTGACCAGTACCGGATAACCGACCTCGGCGGCGCCGGCGATCAGCTCGTCGTCGGTCAGGCCCGGCCGCGAAACACCCGGGACGACAGGGACTCCGAACTCCGACACCGCAGCCTTCGCGGTGATCTTGTCGCCCATCGTCTCGATCGCGTGCGCGGACGGACCGAGAAATGCGATACCTGCCGTGGCGCACGCGGCCGCGAAAGCCGAGTTCTCCGAAAGGAATCCGTAGCCCGGGTGGATGGCCTGCGCACCGGTTTCAACGGCCGCGGCGATGACCTTGTCGATCACCAGGTAGCTCTCGCGTGCTGCGGCAGGCCCGAGGAGAACTGCGGTGTCGGCTTCGCGCACGTGCCGGGCGTCGCGGTCGGCCTCGCTGAACACTGCGACCGAGCGGATGCCCATCGACCGCAGTGTGCGGATCACACGGACTGCAATTTCCCCGCGGTTGGCTACCAGTACTGTATCGATGCGTTTCGTGTCACTCATGTCGCTCACATCCGGAAGACGCCGTAGGAGACCGGCTCGAGCGGCGCGTTCGCGCACGTCGAGAGTGCCAGTCCGAGAACTTTTCTGGTGTCGGCGGGGTCGATGATGCCGTCGTCCCACAACCGAGCGGTGGAGTAGTAGGGGTTGCCCTGGTCTTCGTACTGCTCGCGGATCGGGGCTTTGAACGCTTCTTCGTCCTCGGCCGACCACGGCTTGCCCGACGCATCGAGCTGATCGGAGCGCACGGTCGCGAGGACCGATGCGGCCTGCTCGCCGCCCATCACCGAAATGCGGGCGTTGGGCCACATCCACAGGAAGCGAGGCGAATACGCGCGACCGCACATCGAGTAGTTGCCTGCGCCGTAAGAGCCGCCGACGACGACGGTGAGCTTGGGAACCCGGGCGCAGGCGACGGCGGTGACCATCTTCGCGCCGTGCTTGGCGATGCCTGCGGCCTCGTAGTCGCGGCCGACCATGAATCCGGAGATGTTCTGCAGGAACAGCAGCGGAACGGAACGCTTGTCGCACAGTTCGATGAAATGCGCTCCCTTGAGGGCAGATTCGCCGAACAGCACGCCGTTGTTGGCGACGATGCCGACGGGGTGACCATGGATGCGCGCAAATCCGGTGACCAGCGTCTTGCCGTACTCGGCCTTGAACTCGTGGAAGGAGCTGGATCCATGGCCGGCGCCGTCGACCACCCGGGAGATGACCTCGCGCACGTCGTAGGGGGTGCGTGAATCGGTGGGGACGACGTCGTAGAGTTCGGCCGGGTCGGTGTCGGGTTCGACGGTCGGTGCGACGTCCCACGGGCGCGGGCTGCGCGGTCCGAGAGTAGAGATGATGTTGCGCACGATGCGCAGTGCGTCGCGGTCGTCCTCGGCGAGGTGATCGGTGACGCCGGAAACCTTCGAATGCAGGTCGCCGCCGCCGAGTTCTTCTGCGGTGACCACTTCACCGGTCGCGGCCTTCACCAGCGGCGGGCCGCCGAGGAAGATGGTGCCCTGGTTGCGGACGATCACGGCCTCGTCGCTCATCGCCGGCACGTAGGCGCCGCCTGCGGTGCACGAGCCGAGAACCGCGGCGATCTGCGGGATCCCCTGGGCGCTCATGGTGGCCTGGTTGTAGAAGATTCGTCCGAAGTGTTCGCGGTCGGGGAAGACCTCGTCCTGCCGGGGCAGAAAGGCTCCGCCGGAGTCGACGAGGTAAATGCACGGCAGGTTGTTCTGCAGCGCCACTTCCTGCGCGCGCAGGTGCTTCTTCACGGTGACCGGGTAGTAGGTGCCACCCTTGACGGTGGCATCGTTCGCGACGATCACGCACTCGCGGCCGGACACTCGGCCGATACCGGTGATGACGCCGGCGCCGGGGCACTCGTCGTCGTACATGCCGTTCGCGGCGAGCGGGGATAGCTCGAGGAACGGGCTTCCGGTGTCGAGAAGTTCGTCGACACGGTCGCGGGGGAGCAGTTTCCCTCGCGCGACATGGCGTTCACGGGACTTTTCGTTTCCGCCGAGGGCTGCCGCGGCAAGCTTCTCCCGGAGGTCTCCGACCAATTGTTCATGCTGGTCACGGCTGGTTTTCGAGAGCGCGTGAGCGGTTGTCACGGTTACCATCCTCGGTTGATTGACCTAATCACCATTAACTGAAAAACTAGGTTAGTTACCATTAACCGAGTTGTCCATACCCCGATGTTGTCCAGACCAGTGGAGTCCCGCATGAACGAGGCAGTCGAAGTGGAGTCCCCCATGCTGACGCCGCGGTCGCAGGCCAAGGCCGAGCGCCGACGACAACTGCTCGTCGCGGCAGCGCGCCTGATCGCCGAACGCGGCTTCACCGGTGTACGCCTCGAAGACCTCGGCGCCGCCGTCGGCATCAGCGGGCCCGCCGTCTACCGGCATTTCCCCAACAAAGATGCGTTGCTGGTCGAGATCCTCGTCGACATCAGCCGACGACTGTTCGCGGGCGGCACCGCGGTCGCAGCGAGCACCTCCGATCCCCACGACACGCTCGAGGGCCTCGTCGACTTCCACCTCGACTTCGCCTTGGGCGAGCAGGACCTCATCCGCGTCCAGGATCGCGAACTGCACTCACTCACCGAGGACGGGCGGCGCCAAGTGCGCACCCTGCAGCGCCGCTACGTCGAGATCTGGGTGGGTGTGTTGTGCCGCATCGATCCGGCACTCGCCGAAACCGACGCCCGCACCATGGCGCATGCGACCTTCGGGCTCATCAACTCCACCCCGCACAGTGCCGATCCACGCTCACCGCACAGCACCCGCACCGTACTGCGACGGATGGCGCTCGCAGCACTCGATTCCACACATCAGGACCCAGTAAGCACCCAGTAGGACCCAAGCAGAACCCCAGTAGGACAGGGAGCATGACGTACTTCGAACGCACCGGATCGAATTCCTTCCGCGCAACCGAGCATGTGGGTGGCGCATGGAACATCGAGGAACAACACATCGCACCCGCATTCGGGCTGCTCGCGCACGTCGTCGAATGCGACCGTGACGCGCGGCGCGACGACGGTCTGGTGATCGGCCGCCTGTCCTACGACATCCTCGGGGTCCTGCCGATCGGCGACATGGACGTCGAGGTGACCGTCCTGCGCCCCGGACGCACCATCGAACTCGTCGAGGCAATACTCAGCCACAGCGGCCGCGCCGCCGTGCGACTGCGGGCGTGGCTCATGGCGCCCGGCGCCACCGACACACTCGAAGCGACCACCCTGCCGCGCATCGCCCCACCCGACGAACACGAACCGTGGGACGCGTCGGAGGTGTGGCCCGGCGGGTTCATCGAATCCGTAGAAGTTCGACGCGCTCAGGTCGAGCCGGGGCGGGCATCGTTCTGGGCGCGCTCCCCGATTCCGCTGCTCGCCGACGAGAAGGTCAGCGACCTCGCCCTTGCCGTCCGGCTCTTCGACATCTCCAACGGCATGACCGTGCGTGCCGATCCGAAGAGCGTCGCGTTTCCCAACCTCGATCTCACCGCACACCTGTTCAGGCAGCCGCAGGGCGAGTGGGTCGGTTTCGACACCACCGTGTCGTTCGGGGCCGACGGCCTCGGCCTGACCAGCAGCGTTCTGCACGACATCTACGGCCCGATCGGCACGATGTCGCAGATCCTCACGGTGCGTCCCGGAGCCTGATCGCCTGCCCTGGGCAGGCACACTCGCAAGTCCGCGGCGGAAGGTGATCCTCACGGGACGAATTCGGTGGGCGTACGTCCGTCCATACAACAATTGGGTGCCGTTTCCGGTACCTGAACCGGTACCATGAGGTAATGCCTGCCCTGAATATCCAGTTCACCGAAGACGAACAGAGCCTGATTCGCGAGGCAGCGGAGCGCGAAGGGGTCTCGCTCAAGGCGTTCGTGCGCAACGTCGCGCTCGACGCGGCCAGCTCCCGGAAGCATCTGCGGGACGCGCTGCTGACCGACATCTTCGACAAGTCCGCTGAACTGAACGACCGGCTGGCATGACGGTCTACCTCGATCGTGACGACCTCCTCACGATCGCGGCCCGAATCAACAACGGATCTCCTGCTGTCCGGGAGATGGGTCTGCTCGATGCGGCCATCGCACGTCCCCGGAGCACGGTATTCGGCCTCGATGCCTACCCGACTGTGTTCGAGAAGGCAGCCGCGCTTCTCCACTCACTCGCCCGCAACCATTCACTGATCGACGGCAACAAGCGCACAGCATGGGCCGCAGCCTGGCTTTTTCTCGGATACAACGGCATCCGCTTACGTCGCGGATTCGATGTCGATGCCGCCGAGTTGTTGATGAACGACGTCGCGACCGGTGCCCACGATGTCGATGCCATCGCGACTGCCCTCACATCGTTCGTGGCCTGAGCCAAACTTCGAACGGATCGAATTCCTTCCGCGCAACCGAGCATGTGGGTGGCGCATGGAACATCGAAGAACAGCACATCGCACCCGCATTCGGGCTGCTCGCGCACGTCGTCGAATGCGACCGTGACGCACGGCGCGACGACGGTCTGGTGATCGGCCGCCTGTCCTACGACATCCTCGGGGTCCTGCCGATCGGCGACATGGACGTCGAGGTGACCGTCCTGCGCCCCGGACGCACCATCGAACTCGTCGAGGCAATACTCAGCACAGCGGCCGCGCCGCCGTGCGGCTGCGGGCGTCGTTACCACCGTGTCGTTCGGGGCCGACGGCCTCGGCCTGACCAGCAGCGTTCTGCACGACATCTACGGCCCGATCGGCACCATGTCGCAGATCCTCACCGTCCGCCCGAACTGAACTCTTTTCCACTCCAACGTCTCCCGTACTGTCCCGAAGCTCCTGCCGATCATCGCTATCGCGGTACCGGATGCGTACGCGTCGGTGGCTCCCGCTACAACTATCCGTGCGACTTGCATTCGGGCCGATCCAGGAGAACACACCATGGGCTTTTTCACGAAGGACGCGGTACCCGGCCTCGGAAGCCGCCTCACCCCGCTCTCACCGGACCGGATCAAGAGGACGCTGGAGCAGGAAAGCTGGTCGTACAGTGTCGACACCGACGGCGACGTCTCAGGCACCTGGGAGTACGGATCCTTCTACTTCTTCGTCAACGGCAACAACGGAGAGTTGTTGTGCGTGCGCGGTTTCTGGCTGGGCACGCTCGACGACTCCGACTACCTCCGGGCTCTCGAGGTCTGCAACGAGTGGAACGCCGAAAGGCTCTGGCCGAAAACCTATGTCGGACGTGACGACGAGGGCAAGGTGCGCCTCAACACCGAACTCAATGTCGACTACGAGCATGGTTTGACCGACGACCAGCTCCTGCAGCATCTCGCCGGCGCTGTCGACACGAGCATGACCTTCTTCGAGCATCTCAACGAGACGTTCCCCGAGGCATGGGAGAAGCACCGGCTCCAGGAGTGACGGCCCACGCCGATCTGTGGACGACGTGACTTGTTCACAGCAATCGATCGAACCCTGCCCATCCACTGGAGTGGACCGATCCAAGGAATCATTCGCTCGATGGGCTCGCGCGCTGGGTAGGCTCGCTGAATGGCAGACATGACGGTGGAGATGCGGTCCCCGGAAGACCTGGCCGCCGCACTCGAATCGACCGGATACCTCGCCGACGACGGCGTCGCGATGGCAGCGTTCCTCGCGCTGCGCATGGGCAGGCCCCTGTTCTGCGAAGGGGAGCCCGGCACAGGAAAGACCTCGCTCGCCGTGGCGCTCGCCGAGGCATTGGACCTGCCGCTGATCCGGCTGCAGTGTCACGAGGGCATCGATGCGTCGCAGGCGTTGTACGACTGGGATTTCCCCCGCCAACTGTTGCACCTGCGCACCCTCGAGGCCGCGAGCGAGGGAACGTTCGACGCCGACACCGCCGAACGTTCCCTCTACACCGAACGATTCCTGCTCACCCGCCCACTGCTGCAAGCCCTCACCGACGCTCCGTGCGTCCTGCTCATCGACGAAATCGACCGCGCAGACGACGAATTCGAAGCGTTCCTGCTGCAGGTCCTCGACGAAAACGCCGTGACCATTCCCGAACTCGGGGAGATCCGGGCCAGTGTTCCACCCCTCGTCGTGCTCACCTCCAACCGCACGCGCGAGGTACACGACGCCCTCAAACGTCGCTGCCTGTACCACTGGGTCGAACACCCCGGCCTCGAACGCGAGATCGCGATCCTGCGCCGCCGCCTACCCGGCATCGACGCCGCGCTGGCCGAACAGATCGCCCGTGCCGTCCACGCCCTCCGCGACGCAGACCTGCTCAAACCGCCGGGTGTCGCCGAATCCCTCGACTGGGCACGAGCTCTGATCGAACTCGACCGCGACGTCCTCGACACCGCGACTGCCGCCGCAACCCTCGGCGCAGTCCTGAAATATCGCGAAGACCTCGAACGGGTCGCGCGCGCCGGTCTCGACCGCCTCCTGGCAGGCTGAAACATGGGCGGCGGAGCGCTCGTCGGCGTCGCAGGGTTCGCGCGAGCCCTCGAAGAGGCCGGACTCCCGGTCGCGCTCGACTCCACCCACACCTACGTCCGTGCCCTCCGAGAAGTGGACGCGAGCGACCCGACCCAGGTGTACTGGGCAGGCCGCGCGACCCTCTGCCGCGACCCCGACGACCTTCCCCGCTACGACCTCGCCTTCGAAGCCTGGTTCGGCGGCGAACTTCCCGTCCTCTCCCGCACCACCGGACAACAACAACGCACCGCGACGGTCGCCGCACTCACCGCACCTGACGGATCCGACACCGGAGGCGACGACTCACCGCGACTCCAGGTCGCGGCCGACGACACCGAGATCCTGCGGCACCGCGACATCGCCGAACTCACCCCCGCCGAACGCGCACACCTCGACGAGATGCTCACACTGCTGAAACCCCGTCCACCGCGGCGACCGGCAGCACGACTACGACCGTCGCGACGCGGCCCCGTCGACCCACGACGCACCCTGCGAGCCATGCTCGCCGCGGGCGGCGAAACCGTCCGACCCGCCCGACACCACCGCGCGACCCGTCCCCGCCGGGTGGTGCTGCTGATCGACGTATCCGGATCCATGAGCCCGTACGCCGACGCGCTGCTGCGATTCGCGCATGTCGTCACCCGCAGCAACCCGTCGGCCACCGAAGTGTTCTCCCTCGGCACCCGCATGACCCGCCTGACGCGCGCACTGCGCGCCCGCGACCCCGAACGCGCGCTGGCCGCGGCATCGAACACCGTCCCCGACTGGGCGGGCGGCACACGTCTCGGCGACACGTTGCGTGCGTTCCTCGACCGCTGGGGTCGACGTGGCGTGGCGCGCGGCGCTGTCGTCGTCATCTTCTCGGACGGCTGGGAACGCGGCGATACCTCACTGCTCGCCGAGCAGATGGCACACTTGCGCCGACTCGCCCACGCCGTACTGTGGGTCAACCCCCATGCGGGCGCCGACGGCTACGAACCCATCCAGTCGGGGATCTCCGCCGCACTCCCGCATCTCGACCGACTGCTCGCCGGGCACAGCCTTGCGACGTTGGAGAAACTGTTGAAGGAGGTCCACCGTGCGTGATGTTCTCGACGAACTCGAGCGCCGCTACCGCGCCGGAGAAACCGTCGCCCTGGGCACAGTGGTCTCGACGTTCCGGTCCGCCCCACGCGACGCCGGCGCCTCGATGCTCGTCGCCGGCGACGGCACCGTCACGGGCAGCGTGTCGGGAGGATGTGTGGAGGGCGCCGTCTACGAACTCGCACAGGACGTCATCGGCGACGGCAACGCGGTCCTGCAGCGGTACGGAGTCTCCGACGACGACGCCTTCGCGGTCGGCCTCACCTGCGGCGGCATCATCGACGTCTTCGTCGAACGCATCGACCCCGCAGAATTCACCGCGCTCGGCGGGGTCATCGACTCGATCCACGCGGGCGAGCCCGTCGCGATCGCCACCGTCACCGAGCACCCCGATCCCGCCGTGGTCGGACGACGCATGACGGTGTGGCCGGAACGGACGGACGGCGAACTCGCGTCGGCCCGCATGACCGACGCCATCACGGATGACGCGCGCGGCCTGCTCGACGTGGGCCGCTCCGGAACCCTGCACTACGGACCCGACGGACAGCGACGCGGCGAAGGAATGTCCGTGTTCGTCAATGCCTTCCAACCGCGGCCCCGGCTGCTCGTGTTCGGCGCGATCGATTTCGCCGCCGCGATGGCCACGCTCGGTTCGTTCCTCGGCTACCGGGTGACGGTGTGCGACGCGCGCGGCGTATTTGCGACACACGCACGTTTTCCCGCAGCCGACGAGGTCGTCGTCGATTGGCCGCACCGTTATCTCGCCGCCGAACACGAGGCCGGCCGCGTGGACAAACGCACCGTGATCGCGGTGCTCACCCACGATCCCAAGTTCGACGTGCCGCTCCTCGAGGTGGCCTTGCGGATCGACGTCGCCTATGTGGGAGCCATGGGGTCGCGCCGCACGCACGACGACAGACTGGCCCGCCTGCGCGACATCGGTATCACCGACGAGGAGATCGCCAAGCTGAGTTCGCCGATCGGCCTCGACCTCGGTGCCCGCACTCCCGAGGAGACCGCGGTGTCGATCGGCGCCGAGATCATCGCCCTGCGATGGGGTGGGGGTGGGCAACGCCTCGCGGACCGCGGTGGACCGATCCACACTCACGAGGAGTTGGCGCAGTATCCGGCCGGCCAGTCCTCCGGTCATGGATCGACCGAGCCCGATCCGGCCTGAAGTCACGCCGGCCGACACAGAAGACGAAGGGACCGCTTGCCAGACATGTCCAACAAGAACGGCGGTTCGCGCGGCCGGAAGCGCGCGGAGAAGACCAAGAAGCGGCGGCAGCGGGACCGGGCTGCGGTCATTTCGCTGACCGAACGTTTCAGGCGGACCGCTCTGGACGAGTACACCCGGATCACTGCCGAATTCCATACCTGGTTACTCGACACCGAGACAGTCCTCGACGATCAGAGAGCCGGGGAGTTGATCGCCAGTGTCGCCCAGGCTGTGGACACGCTCGCGGAGGAGACCCCGGGATTCTCGGCGACTGCCTGGCGGGGATCGGACGTCGACCATCTGATCGACGTGGTTCTGCTGAGTGACCGTGTCGTCGCCAGCGACGAGGCCCGTCTGCTGATCGTGAGCGAAGTCGCCGCATATCTGCTGTTCCTCAGCGAATCCGGATTCTGGACGGGTTCGGACGACGACTACACGTCGTGCATCGAACGGATCGGTGAGTATGTGGACAGGGACGGCACGGGCCCGTCGATCCTCGACATTCCCGTTCCCGAGGTGGAACCTGCCGTCGAGCTCGCCGCCCTGACCGAGATGCCACTCGTGAAGAGGATGGAGGCGTTGGTGGACTGGGTCGGCACCTCGCGGCCCATCACGTCCACAGGCGCTCTGAAGCTCGCCGCGGTGCCGGAAGCCGCCGCCCTGTTCGGTCATTCCGTGACCACCTCTGTCCAGCGCTCGAACGCTCCCGGGCTGTTCGACGACCCGGCCGGCGCGGACGGCACCCGGTCGGTGCGGTCCATGTGGGACGTCGCGGGATTGTCGGAGGCCTGGACGGTCGCACACGACACCGGCCTTCTCACGAGCAACTCCACCGTTGTCACGCCGGGGCCGACCGCGACGCTCTGGCACCGTCCGGTGAACGGCAACGCATTCCTCGACTCCTGCCGAAACGTGGTGTCCGGATGGATCGTCGCGAGCCTGTCCACGCGCAACGAGAGCCGGCTGGGCGCGTACTTTCAGATGATCGACCAGGCGATCACGATTCTCTTTGCGGCGGGATCCGGCGACCAACCCGTACCGTGTGATGCGGACGAACGCCGCGCGGTGTTCGAAACGGCACCGGAGGGACTGCTCTCCCTTCTCGACCTGGTGGCCGACACGCGTGCCGAGTCCATGGTGGCGGATGGATTCTTCGACATCACCGACGGCACCTATCGCGTTCCCGAACCATTGAAGCCCGCTGTGCACCAAGCGCTTACTGTCCTCCTCGGCGACATCGACTTCGACGACATCGAGCCCGAACCGGGACTTTCCTACACCGTGAAAGTGTCACTCAGCGGTATGAAGCCACCGGTGTGGAGACGTGTCGTCGTCGATAGTGGACTGCCACTGTGCTGTCTGCACGACATCATCCAGGCGTGCTTCGATTGGGACGACAGTCATCTGCACATGTACACGGACGGTGCGAAGCGGGGAGCCGGTCGGGCATATCTCCCCGACCACCAGATGGATTCCGATTTCGCCGATATGTTCCATGATGTCGTCGCGGAGGAGACCGTCGCCGTGGCCACCGCACTCCCGAAGGTGGGGGCGAAGCTGACGTACGAGTACGACTTCGGAGACAGCTGGACACACGAGATCGTGGTCGAGGCGATCGGCGACGTAGACCCCGAGGCGCCGCGCGCAGTGTGCACCGGAGGGCGTGGAATGGCGCCGGCCGAGGACAGCGGCGGGCCATGGGGTTGGGCGCAGATCGTCGCAGCCATCGACGACCCGGCCGCAGACGACCATGAACAGATGCGCGAGTGGCTCGGGTTGAATCCCGGGGAGCGGATCGATCCGAAGGCGTTCGATACCGACGGGCCGAACGAGCGGTTGGAGCGGCTGTTCGGGTAGGCACACCCGCGACGGCGAGATTCCTAGAAGTACTGGGCTCCGCCGTCGATCGCGAGACTCTGGGCGGTGACGAACGCCGATTCGTCGGAGGCGAGGAACGCGACCATGTTCGAGATCTCGTCGGCCTCCGCCATGTACTGGTTCAGGAACGGCATGGTCATGCCACCCAGTCGCGGATTCGACTCCGCGGTCTGCGCGATGCGTTCGCGCATGCTTCCCGAACCCATCGGAGTGTTCACAGCACCGGGATGAATGCTGTTGACGCGGATGTCGTGCTGCCCGAGTTCCGCCGCACATGCGCGGGCCATGCCGACGAGCGCATGCTTGCTTGTCGTGTAGTGCACCATGAACGGCTGCAGCTTGACACCGGCGAGTGAGCTGGTGATGACGATAGATCCGCCACCGCGGGTGATGAGGTGCGGTGCGGTGGCCGTGATCGTGTTCCACACACCGGTGACGTTGATGTCGAGGGTGTCGCGGAAGCTCGTGGGAGTGACCTCGTCCCAGGTCTCCGGGATGCAGATGCCTGCGTTGGCGACCACCACGTCGAGACCACCGAAGTGCGCGACCCCTTCCTCGACCGCCGCTTTCATGCCGTCGAGGTCGCGGACGTCGCATTGCACCAGGTGCGCTTTCGCGCCTTCCGCCTCGACGAGCCGCTTCGTCTCCTCGAGGTCGTCGAGGGTCGCGGAATCGTAAGGGACGCCGGGCAGCGGACCGGCAAGGTCGACACCGACGATCTGTGCGCCTTCACTCGCGAGCCGCACGGCGTGCGCACGGCCCTGACCTCGGGCGACTCCGGTGATGAACGCGATCTTGTTGTCGAGCCGGCCCATGCAGGTTCCTTCCGTCGTCGAAAACGCGTCGTCCATGTCGGTGCCGCCGAAGGATTTCCGTCATTCCTCTCCTTTCTACGCGCGCGATGCAGGAAGCTGGCAGTGATCCATATCACTGGGTCCAGATCACGGGACTGCACGAAGTACTGGGAGGTCCGATGCGCATCGTTGTCACGGTCGACGGAGCGGTCTACACCGACGACGTCGAACCCCGACTCCTTCTCGTCCACTACCTGAGAGAACGACTCGGCAAGGTGGGCACAGTGGTCGGGTGCGACACAAGCAACTGCGGCGCATGCACCGTCCTGCTGGACGGCAAGAGCGTCAAATCCTGCTCGGTGCTCGCCGTGCAGGCCGACGACAGAGCGGTTACGACGGTCGAAGGACTCACGAAGGACGGCACCCTCCACCCGGTCCAGGAGGCCTTCCGCGAGAACCACGCGTTGCAGTGCGGGTACTGCACGCCCGGCATGATCATGTCGACCGTCGACCTGCTGAACGAGAACCCCGACCCCGACGAAGAACAGGTCCGCCACGGCCTCGAGGGAAATCTCTGTCGCTGCACGGGATATCAGAACATCGTCGCAGCCGCGCAGGATGCGGCCCGTCGTATGCACTCAACTCCGGCGGAGGACGCACGATGACCACCACCGAGTCACGGACCAGCGGAGCCGAGCCCGAGATCGGGCAGTCCCGTCGCCGCAAGGAGGACGAACACCTCATCACCGGCCGGACCCGCTGGACCGACAACATCGTCCTTCCCGGAATGCTGCACGCCGCGATCCTGCGCAGCCCGTTCTCGCACGCCCGTATCACCGCGATCGATGTGGAAGAGGCGAAGAAGCAACCCGGCGTCATCGCCGTGTACACGGGCGCCGACCTCGCCGAAGAGCAGGGCAGCCTGCCGTGTGCGTGGCCGATCACTGAAGACCAAAAAGCTCCACCCGCGCCATCCCTGGCCGTCGACACCGTCAACTTCGCCGGTGAAGCGGTCGCCGTCGTGGTGGCCCGCACCACCTACGAGGCCCACGATGCGCTCGACGTCATCGACGTCGACTACGAGGACCTTCCGGTGGTGCTCGACCTCGCCGACGCGGCCGCCGACACCGAGATAGTGCATCCCGATCTCGGAACCAACCGCAGCGCCACATGGACATTCGACTCCGCCGAAGCCGGCAGCGGAGGCAACATCGAGGACGCGATCCGCGACGCCGAAGTCCTCGTCGAACGCACCTTCCGTCAGCAACGGCTGATTCCCGCGTTCATGGAACCCCGCTCGGTGGTCGTCGACCCGACCGCCACACAGATCACTATGTGGTCGGCCACCCAGGTGCCGCACATTCTGAAACTGATGCTGGCGATGTCGCTCGGCATCCCCGAACACAAGCTGCGCGTGATCGCACCCGACGTCGGGGGAGGGTTCGGCGGCAAGCTGCAGGTGACTCCGGAAGAAGTCCTCACTCTGCTCATCGCGCGCCGACTCCACAAGCCCGTCAAATACACCGAGTCCCGCAGTGAATCGATGGTCGCCGCGCACCACGGCCGCGACCAGATCCAGAAGCTCACGCTCGCAGCGCGACGCGATGGCACCGTCACCGGCATGAAGGTCGAATTGCTCGCGGACATGGGCGCCTACCTGCGTCTCGTCACTCCCGGTGTGCCGATCCTCGGCGCATTCATGTTCACCGGCATCTACAAATTCGATTCCTACCACTTCACCTGCACCAACGTGTTCACCAACAAGGTGCCCACCGACGCGTACCGCGGCGCGGGACGCCCGGAGGCGACGTTCGCGATCGAACGGATGATGGACGAACTCGCTGCCGAACTGTCGATGGATCCGATCGAGATACGCGAGAAGAACTGGATCAAGCATGAAGAGTTCCCGTTCGATTCGGTGGCGGGGCTGACCTACGATTCGGGCAACTACGAGGCGGCCACCGCGAAGGCCCTCGAACTGTTCGATTACGACGGCCTGCGCCGCGAGCAGGCGCAGCGCCGCGAGTCGAATGATCCTGTGCAACTCGGCATCGGAGTGTCGACATTCACCGAGATGTGCGGTCTCGCGCCGTCGCGGGTACTGGGATCACTGTCGTACGGCGCAGGCGGATGGGAACATGCTGCCGTCCGCATGCTGCCGACCGGCAAGGTCGAAGTGGTCACGGGATCGTCGTCGCACGGCCAGGGGCACGAGACCGCGTGGAGCCAGATCGTCGCCGACCAACTGGGAATCCCGTTCGACGACATCGAAATTCTGCACGGCGACACCCAGTCGTCGCCCCGCGGCCTCGATACGTACGGGTCGCGCTCGCTTGCCGTCGGCGGTATCGCGGTGGTCAAGGCCGCCGAGAAGGTGGTGGCGAAGGCCCGGCCGATCGCGGCGCACCTGATGGAATGTGCCGAGGACGATCTCGAGTTCACCGAAGGTCGATTCAAGGTGAAGGGCACCGAGAAGGCCGTTGCGCTGACCGACGTCGCACTCGCGGTGTTCGCCGCACACGATCTGCCCGACGGGGTCGAACCGAATCTCGATTCCGAGGCCACCTACGACCCGGACAACTTCTCGTTCCCGCACGGCACCCACCTGTGCGCCATCGAAGTCGACACCGAGACCGGACATGCACGCATCCGCAAGTACGTGTGCGTCGACGACATCGGACATGTGGTGAACCCCTTGATCGTGGAGGGCCAGGTGCACGGCGGTCTGGCACAGGGCATCGCTCAGGCCCTGTACGAGGAGGCCGTGCACGACGAGACGGGGACGCTGCTCAGCGGGTCGTTCGCCGAATACCTGCTGCCGACGGCGGTGGACCTGCCGCATTTCATCACCGACCGCACGAACACACCTGCTCCCGGAAACCCGCTCGGAGTAAAGGGGGTCGGCGAGGCGGGCACGATCGCGTCGACACCCGCCGTGGTGAACTCCGTGCTCGACGCGCTCCGGCCGCTCGGGGTTCGATCCATCGACATGCCGTGCACGCCCATGCGGGTCTGGCACGCGATCCGTTCCGCTCAGGAGGGAAACCGATGATCCCCGCCGAATTCGAGTACACCGCCCCGACCACTCTCGACGAAGCGGTCGCCGCGCTGAACAACGCCGGTGAGGATGCCAAGGTGATGGCCGGGGGCCAGAGTCTGATGCCTGTGCTGCGACTCCGGATGGCGGCGCCGTCCACCGTCGTCGACCTCGGCCGCGTCCCCGATCTGCGGGGGATCCGCGAGGACGGCGACACCCTGGTGATCGGCGCGACCACCACACACTACGAGGTGCTGCACGATCCACTCGTCGCACAACACGCGAAGTTACTGGCCGAAGCCACGGGCACCGTTGCCGATCCGCAGATACGCCACCGTGGAACGCTCGGCGGAGCACTTGTGCACGCCGACCCTGCGGGAGATCTGTCGGCTCCGGCCCTGGCGCTCGACGCGGAATTCGTCGTCGTCGGCCCTTCCGGCCGGCGCACCATCGCGGCGCCGGACTTCTTCCAGGACTATTTCACGACCGCGGTGGAGCCCGGCGAAATCCTCGCGGAGATCCGCATTCCCAAGCACACCGGGTGGTCGGCACGCTACGAGAAGTTCCATCGCGCAGCGCAACAATGGTCGATCGTGGGTGTCGCAGCGACAATCGAGACCGACAATGGCACGATCCGACAAGCGAAGGTCGCCCTGACGAACATGGCGGCGGTGCCCGTGAGGGCCCGCGCAGTCGAGGAAGCACTCGTCGGACAAGCGGCCACCGCCGGTACGGTCGCGTCGGCCGCCGCACACGCGGCCGACGGAACCGACCCGATGACCGACGGCAACGCCGACGCCGAGTATCGAAGCCACCTGGCGGAAGTCCTCACGCGGCGCGCCGTGACGACCGCTGTGGGGCTCTGAGGCCCGCAGAAACGACGCAGGAGAGACCCGATGCAACTCGAACACCAGCTGTCCGTGCCGGCACCCGTCGATGAGGTCTGGGCGGCACTGCTCGACCCGGAGAAGGTCGCACCCTGTATGCCCGGGGCAACGCTGACCGGTGCGGACGGCGATACCTTCACCGGCACGGTGAAGGTCAAGCTGGGCCCGGTCGCGCTCACCTACAAGGGCACCGGCGTCTACGTCGAGAAGGACGAGTCGGCCAGGCGGGCAGTCATCGAAGCGAACGCGAAGGACGCACGCGGCAACGGCACCGTGAGCGCGACCATCACCATCGTGCTCACCGGCGAAGGCGACCACACCGACGGCACCGTGACCACCGACATGACGATCACGGGCAAACCCGCGCAGTTCGGCCGCGGCATGATCTCCGACGTCGGCGGCAAGATCCTCGAGCAGTTCGCGGCGTGCTTGTCCGAGAAGCTCGGCCCGGCAACGGCCGAACCCGAGGAAGCCCCGGCCGCACCCGCAGGCAGCACGAGTACCGCAACCGCGGCCGCTCCGGCCGCCACCGTGCCCCGGCCCTCGAGCGCACCGAAGAAAGCTCAGCCCGAGGCAGAGCCGCTCGACCTCATGGAATACGCGGGCGGATCTGCGATCCAGCGCATCGCGCCGGTCGTGGGAGTCCTCGCAGTTCTCGTCTTGATCCTGGCGGTCATTCGCCGGAAGCGCTCGCACTGATCACGACCACGCGCCTGGGCGCGGTACCTGGGGACTCCTCAGGTCGCCGCGGCCAGGCGTGTGGTGTGAAGTCCGGCAGCCAGATCCGGTGTGGCGATCACCGACAGCTCGGTACGCAGCCAATGATGTCCGGGGTCGTCGTCGAACTCCTGGTGCCATACCGCCCACTCACGCACAGCGGGAAGCGAGAAGTTCGGTTCGAGGATCCGTAATTGCGCCACACCCGCAATCCGCCGCGCCATCCGTTCCGGGACGATCGTCACGAGGTCGGTCATTTCGAGTACGTACGGCAACACCGCGATGTTCGTGGTCGTCGCCGACGACCTCGTGGCGATCCCGGCCCGGGCCAGGGTCCGGCCCAAACTCATGTCGCCGCCGTACTGCAGATAGGACAGCAGAGGATAGCCCGCGAGCACATCCGCGGTGAGTTCGATACCTGCATAAGGGTGGCCGCTCCACACGACCCCGACGTATCGGTCGTGGAGGACCACTCGGCGGCGACAGTGTTCGAATTCGGATGTGGAGAGAAGTTGCTCGGGCACCACCGCAAGGTCGATCTCATGCCTGTGGAAGGCCTCGAAGCCGGCCGCCGACAGCGGCTGCATGTCGAATCTGATGCCGTGCGATCGGTAGCGGTTTCGTCTCAGGAGGTTCCGCAGCAGCGTCACCTCCGAATAGTCCCCGGTCAGCAGGGTGAAGGCACGCTCGGCCGTCGCCGGATCGAACTCCGGAACGGTGAGAATCGACCGCTCCACGGTGACCAGCACACGTCGTAGTGGTTCGGCGAGGGCAAGTGCACGCGGTGTCGGGCGCAGTGTCCGTCCGCTCTTGACGAGAAGCGGGTCGTCGAATTGCTTACGCAGACGGGCAAGGGCGGTGCTGGTGGCGGGCTGCGACATGTTCAGCCGGCGAGCGGCCTTCGTCACATTGCATTCGGTGAGGAGGACGTCGAGGACGACGAGCAGATTCAGATCGACTCGTCGCAGTTCCACCGCATTTCTCCTCTTCATGGGATCGCCCGGCCTCGGGGATCGTAACTCAGGAGTCCGTTACATACTTAACGTCCGGTATCTGTTACTCTGCATACCTGCTATTCAATTCGGACATGCAGTTTGTATAAATGCACGACACGGCCCTAATCTGGCCCAGATCTTGCTGGTTGAGTGTTAGATTGCCGATCCTTTCCCAGGACATATCCCGATTTCGGCCCGGCCGGTTGAGACACGTACGAGAAAGGCCAGGCCCACCCCCCATGAGCCTCCTCCGCAACCTGCGGGTGCCAACACCGGACAATTGGCGCCTGTGGCAGAAGGTCACGGCGGTTGTCGCTGTGCCCCTCATTGCAGCATCGCTCTACGGCGGGCTGCGCGCCTACGACACCGTCCAAGAGGCGAATCACTACAGCCAACAAGCCGAACAGGTAGCGATCATCCCCGCGCTCGCACAGTGGAGCACGGGTGTCGCAGGTGCCGCATTGGCAACGATGATCGGACTGCCCACCGACAACGCCGCGGCGATCATCGCCGAGAACGAGCCGGCGCTCGATGAATTCCTCGCCAACAAGGAACTCGATCCCAAGATCATGGGCTCGGTGTCCCGCGCCGTCCAGGAGGGCGAGGCCCTCTACGAGAGCGCCACGCGGGGTGGGATGTCGCGCGAGGCGACCCACGAACGCCTCCAGGGATTCGTCTCCCGGGTCACCTTGGTGTTCCGGAGCGTCGTCGACGCGACCGGCGACCCCGATGTGCTCGCCGATGCAGGCCTGCTGCTTGCCACCTGGGACACCCAGTGGGAGGTGATCGACCAGATCGTCGCATTCGGCACGCTCATGGACGGATCCGAAGCAGCGAGCCTCATGTTCACCCACGCGCAGGCCTCGGAAGCCGGCAAGCTCGCGTTGTTCCTCGAGGATGTGAACGATCCCGAGCTGGCGAGCGCACTCAACGGGCAGATGGAGCAACGACGAGCCCTCATTGCGGGTATCGACGACACGTCCACCGATGTCTCGGCACTGCGCAACTCCATCTTCACGAGCCTGACCATCTATCAGGAAATGGTCGAGGCAGCAGGCACCCGCATCGTCTCGACACTCGATGACCTCGCCTCCACAGCCAGGAGGGACGCCACGGGAACGGTGATCGGTGTAGGCGTCGTCCTCGCACTCGCCCTCGGACTCGCCCTGCTCGTTGCAGCCTCCCTCATCCGGCCACTACGACGCCTTCGCAACGACACGCTCCGGGCTGCCGATGTCGGTCTGCCGGAAGCGATCGCGGACATCAAGAACGGGGCCGACATCGAGACGGTCATCCTCGAACCGATCCGCGTCACCACGCGCGAGGAGATCGGTGAGGTGGCCCGCGCCGTCGACAACATGAGCGCAGGCGCGCTCCGCCTCGCAGGCGAGCAGGCGGCACTTCGCCGCCAGGTCAACGAGATGCTCGAAACCCTCGCACGACGGAACAAGACCCTCGTCGAGCAACAGCTCTCTCTCATCGACTCGCTCGAACACGAAGAACGCGACCCCACGCGACTCCAGAACCTGTTCGCGCTCGACCACCTCGCCGCGCGTATGCGACGCACCGGTGATTCACTGCTCGTTCTCGCCGGCACCCGTCAGCGCATGGGCCGCGTGCCCGACACACCGCTGGGCGACGTGCTCCGCGCCGCGGTCTCCCAGGTCGAGAACTACCAGCGTGTCGATTTCGGTAACGCACCCGACGGCAGTCTGCTCGGCAGTTCGGTCACCGATATCGTGCATCTCGTCGCCGAGCTCCTCGACAACGCGCTCCGCGCCTCCCCGCCGGACAGCACCGTCGCATTCGCGTTCTCCCGCGCCGTCGACGGCGGGCTGCTGCTCGAGATCGCCGACCGCGGTATCGGAATCCCGGCCGAAGAACTGACCGAGATCAACGAACGGCTCTCGAGCGACGACGAAGGCAACTGGGGCGCCGCCCGACGCATGGGTCTGTTCGTGGTCGCGCGACTCGCTGCACGCAACGGGATCACCGTGCGTCTGCGCCCGACCTTCGACTCCACGACCAACGCCGGTATCACCGCGAGTGTCTACCTGCCCATTCGACTCCTCAAGGGAGTGGGCAACGCTCCGGCCGATACGTACCAGATCGACCGTCCGCGTCGGCTGCAGCGATCGGCAACGGAGATCGAGCACGCCATCAACCCGTACCCGCTCGCGCAGGAGATTTCCGAGCGCCCTGCAGGGCAACTGCCGTCGAGGAATTCGTCCCCCGACACGGCGCAGTACGACCCGAGTCTGCAGTACGAATCGGAGTCCCCGTACGACCCTGAGCCCCAGTACGGTTCGGAACCCCAGTACGGTTCGGAACCCCAGTACGGTTCGGAACCCCAGTACGGTTCGGAACCCCAGTACGGCAACGACTCTCAGTACCAGCCGGAGCCCCAGTACCAACCGGAATCCCAGTACCAGCCCGAACCCCAGCACGGTCAGGGCTCGCAGTACGGCCAGCAGTACGAGGGCGACCAGGGCAATGCAGGCGACGGTGGATGGCAGCAGGATCCGGCGCCTCGACCACCGAACCCCGGCACAAGCCCGAGCGTCCAGCGCGGCCGCCTGCACGAGCGGTGGCCGAGCAGGCGCGAAGAGTGAGCTCGGGTAACCACACGGGCTACTGACTTCTGACAAGTACGGCTGACGACAGTGTCGTCAGCCGTACTTGTCGATACAGCACTATGGGTTCGTGATCTTCTCGCAACCATTCACCAAAAAACGTGCTTTAGGTCACATCGGCGAAAGAAAATCGTTCGGTTCCGCGCTCACCGGAATTCACTCTCACCTGCAGTGATGACTACGTGAATCATCTCGACTCCCGACTCGCCCGCAATCGGGGCGTGACCTTTCCGTTATATTCGCCTACGGTCGTTGATATCCCGCAACGGGAAGATCGACCAGCGGCGCCGGGCTGAAAGTGTGTACCCGTCGGGGGTAGCCCGGCGCCGCATCTCCCTCACGATGCTCGCGATCATGAGGCAAGCCCGACCACCCCCCACCCCGCGGCCGCCGCAGCGACCGCGAGAACGAGGGTTCCCAGTGCCCCGAACAGCGCGGCACGGTACCTACCCTCGTGAATCAGTCGAACAGCTTCGACGCTCACCGTGCTGAATGTGGTGTATCCGCCGCAGAACCCGACACCGAGAACGACTTCGAGTCGCTGATCTGCGTCGTGCCAGAGAACGAGACCGACCAGGACGCCGAGCAACAACGATCCCGACACGTTCACGACCATCGTTGCCCACGGAAACTGCAGGCTCCGTCGACTGCGTATCTCGCCGTCCACCACGAAACGCGTCAGTGCACCCAGACTTCCCGCGAGCGCGACCCACAGTGTCATCGCAGACATCCGCGCTGCCCGGCGATGCGCACACCCACCGCAATACCCAGCCCCGCCGCGCAGACGCCGAGAAGCACCGAGGCGGCCGCGTAGGACGCAGCGAGCACCGGACTGCCGTCACGCACGAGCGAAACGACATCGACGGCGAACGTGCTGTACGTCGTGAATGCGCCGAGCATGCCTGTTCCCGCGGCGAGGCGAAGCAGATATCGCCGACCGGTGTCGGCCCCGGTCCGAAGCAGAGCCTCGAGCAGCAGGCCGAGGGCGAAGGCTCCGGCGACATTCACCGCAAAGGTGCCCACCGGCCAACTATCGGGTGATGCAGGAAACCAGAGCCCTACGCCATAGCGACCGAGCGTCCCGATCGCGCCGCCGACAGCGACCGCAGCAAGCGCGGATGGTCGGCGATGCGCGACGGCGCCTCGGTCGTCGGCCACAGGCAGTTCCTTCCGTGAAAAGAAGAAACTACCGCCGAATCTACGAAGCGGCGACTCGCGTTGCCTGGACCTCGAGCTCGTCGGCGTCGGCCTCGGCGCCCCACGCACGCAGCGCCGACGCGGTCACGCGCAGCGACTCGGCCGATGGGTTCGAGGCCGACGCTGCCGACGCCGTACGGCGCTTGCCGCGTCCGGCCAAGGGGAACATCGCGCTGAAGAGCATGTTGAGCCTTTCGGGGGTCTGCCGGATGGGTACCGACACCACGGCTGCATGCTCGGGTAGGAACGATCGGGCAGGGCTCCCCGAACACACAGGTTGTCCGTTACGGGTCTACCACCGAGTAACTTGGATGTGAATGCGAAGTGGGTCACATCGGTTTCGGTGACTGCGAACCGGACAGGTCACCACGTCGGCCGTGCATCCCCGAAGTCGACGAGGTGAGCGAAATCATGCCGCAGACACGGAAATCCAGCGCGCGAGGACCCCCGCAGCCGGACTCACCTGATCGGCGCGAACATCTCCTCGGCAAGAAGCGCCGGCGCTTCGAGCGGGAGCAGACGCCCCGCACCCTCCACGACCTCGAAGCGTGCGCCGATCTCCTCCGCTACCTTCCTGAGCGGAGCGATATGCACGAGCGGATCCTGATCCCCGACCACGACCTCTACGGCTCGGCCGTTCCACCGCTGCCACAGCGACCGACCGATCCGGGGCATCCCCGCCAGAGAGGTGCAGTACGCGCCTACACGGCAGGACCACCGCAGCGTGGCGTCGTCGGGTTCGAAGCCCGAACCCGCAAGCGCGCGGAGATACCGCTCGGTGTTCTCGAAATTCGGCTCGTTGCGCCACTGGAGGCCCGGAATCAGCGCCCGGTGCCATCGCGCACGCGGCACCAGACCGAGGGGTGCGGCCAGCACGAGCTTCTCGACTCGCTCCACATCGGTGATCGCAGCAGCAGCCGACGCGGCCCACCCGAGCCCCAGGATCGGTACGACACCGACCTCCAGGACATCGAGGACCTCCGTGAGCCACCGGCCGTATGCAGCGTGGACGTTGCCCTCAGGACGGGTGCACGCGCTCGCTCCCGGCAACCCGGGCAGATCGACGAGGAGCACGCGTCGGGAGGGATCGAACGAGCCGGCCAGATCACGCAGGCCTGCAGCGGGGAGATCACCTCCCGCGAGGACGACGATCGGATGACCCGTCGCAGGCCCGACGCTGAGCACGCGGGTCTCACCGAGGGAGGTACGCGCAACTTGCTCGCCGACCGGCTTCGGCCAGTGCGACAGCATTCCTGCACACGCGTGGTGGATGACGCTGTCATCACCGGGGCAGCGGTACGGGGACTTGGTAAGCACTCCCAGTCACCCACCGATCCGGACTGCAACGGCGTCTTCACAGGTGAACGGCATGTTTGGATCTTCTCTCGTACGTACGACACATCTCTCGCCGACCAGACTTCCGGCACACCGCAGGACACCGTAGCTCACTGTTCGGCACTCACGCCAGCAGGCAGCCGGAAAGAACGCACTACCAGCATCAACATCCCCATCAGCACCATCAGCGGGTATCGTTCCGATCACGGTGTGGCTCCTGACACACCACCGTACGGTCTTGACCACCAGTGGATTTCGCGAAAGGGGCATGATGGACAGCGACGTACTCGTCGTCATCGGAGTAGGCGGGATGGGGCTCGCACTCGCGCGCCGGCTGGGCGCAGGACGCACCGTCCTGCTGGCAGACTTCAACGAAACAACCCTCGACGCCGCTGCGACGACCCTCCATGGCGAGGGACATGAGGTGAAAACACAGGTCGTCGACGTATCCGATCACGACTCGGTTGCCTCACTGGCCGATCTCGCAGCCGGGCTCGGTCGCGTCACCCACGTCGCGCACACGGCCGGCGTGTCGCCGGAGCAGGCCCCCATCGAAGCTGTCCTGAAGGTCGACCTGCTGGGCGTCGCACTCGTCCTCGACCAGTTTGCCCGGGTCATCGCGCCGGGCGGGGCCGGCGTCGTGATCGCCAGCATGGCCGGCCATATGGGAGCACTACCTCCCGAGCAGGAGAAAGCGCTCGCCGTCACCCCGGCCACCGACCTGCTCGACCTTCCCTTCCTCGCTCCGGAGAAGCTGGGTCATCCCGGAATCGCCTACACGGTCGCGAAGCGTGGGAATGCCGTGCGGGTGCAGAGCGCTGCGGCCGCGTGGGGAAAGCGCGGGGCGCGGATCAACTCCATCAGCCCCGGCGTCATCTCGACCCCCATGGGCCGCGAGGAACTCTCCGGCGAATCCGGGCAGCGGATGCAGGGGATGGTGAGCATGTCTGCAACCGGCAGGCTCGGCACACCCGACGACATCGCCGGTGCAGCGGCCTTCCTCCTCGATCCGCAATCCAGCTTCATCACCGGCACAGACCTTCTGGTCGACGGTGGTGTCGTCGCCGCGGTCCGCGCCGCTGCGTGGGGGAGCTGAAGATTCAGGACTCGACGCGGCCAGGCATCTCGCGCCGCCAGTGCAGATCCATCGGCAACTCGCCGATCGATTCCAGCACCAGCGGCCGGTAGCCGCTTCCCACCTCGGGATCGGGGAAATGTTCCTCCGGGTCGATGAACATGACCTCGATCCCGTCCAGGTGCAGCCGCCGGACCACCTCGAGCAGCACCCTGCTGCCTGCCGGGAACACCGAACGGACGAGAGCGAGATCCAGCACGAGCCGCGGGGTGGCGATCGGTTCGTCGATCAGATCGCGTACGAGCGCTTCTGCGTTCGTGAACTGAAGGTCGCCCTGGAGGACCAGCAGAGTGACGGCAGTGTCTCCATCGCCGAATTCCCTGCGGCGACGCATCACCGAGTGCGCAACCATCGGAGCATCCATGAGATGCAAATTCATGTCGCGCGAAAGATGTTCGCAGACCTGGACTCCGCGCGCACTCGTACCGTGCGAATCGAGGCGCGGAGAAAAGACTGCAATCCCCAACTGCCCCGGGAGGATTCCGATGATTCCACCGGACACACCGCTCTTCGCGGGAATCCCGATGGTCGTCAACCAGTCTCCTGCGGCGTCGTACATTCCGCACGTCGCCATCACCGACAACACTTGGCGCACCACCGGTCTGGAGAAGATCTCTTCGCCTGTGTGCGGCTGAATTCCACCGCTCGCAAGGGTTGCCGCCATCATGCCGAGATCGGCGGTCGTCACACGCACCGCGCACTGGCGTATGTACCCCTCCACTACGGCGTCCGGATCACCGGTGAAGACGTCGTAACTGCGAAGCAGGTTGGACAACGCAATGTTTCGGTATGCATTGTCCAGCTCCGACCTGGCAACCTTCTCGTCGATGTCGAGTTCGCGTCCGGCCATCGCCGAGAGCAACTTCCGAATCCGCTCGACACCGATGTCCGCCGACGCATCGGACGCCACGAGGGCATGTGCCGCGAGTGCACCGGCATTGATCATCGGGTTGAGCGGCCGACCGGTGTTCCGCTCGAGCGAGATCTCGCTGAACGACTCGCCGGAGGGCTCCACGCCCACCCGATCGAGTACGGCTTCGAACCCGAGGGTCTCGAGCGCGAGGCCGTACACGAACGGCTTGGAGATCGACTGGATCGTGAATTCGTCCTGATGGTCACCGACGGAGTAGGCGTCGCCCTCCGCGGTCACCAACGACAGCGCGAACCGATCGGGATCGACCGCCGCCAACTCCGGGATGTACTCGGCGAGCTCTCCCGAATCGGCTGCGCATGTGTCGAGCACCTGGTTCAGATAGTCCGGGATCGGTGAGAGCATTCCCTCATTCTGACGGAACCACCCCGGCGCCGCCGACTCAATACGAAGTCTCGATGGGGCCGGGGGTCCACCACCCTGTCCGGTTCGCCTCCTCGGTGTCCACGCGCGCGGGCTCGGCCGACGAGTCGAGCGGACGGAACTGCTCGATCGAACCCCAGTCTCGATCCCAGTCGTTGTCGAGGTACGACGAGATCGTGCGGCCGCCGAGCAACATCTCGGTCCATCCGAGTGGACCGCCGCCGTAGTGGTCCTGCCACAGATTCGTCGAGATCGCACCGACCCGGTCCGGGAGGACTCGGAACTCGGGGATTTCGGCGACACCGTTGCTGTGCAACATCTGATGCTGGCACGGGAAGTTCAGGCCGACGGCCCAGTCCAGCAGGACCGGGGACTCGGTGCCGAGAACTGCCTGTGCCGTCTGAGTCTGCGGTACCCGCGGCGGGGTGAACGCGAGCCACTGCTCCGGAGCCAGATCGTGGTCGTGCGCGACGATCCGCACCGTGTCGGCTTCCGCGGGAAGTGCGTCGAGCGGCACCCGCAGGTTTCGCCACGACGGCGACGGGCCGATGTCGATCGGAAGGGCAGAGCCGAGTGCGCGCACGGTATCGCCCTCGCTCACGCCGTATTCGAGTTCGATCCGTTGCCCGTAGGTTTCGGTGCCGTCGGCGTCGACCGAGAAGATCCGACCGGCCGCCGATATCGACACGATGTCGCCGCGAGAACCCGCCGCATCCGGTTCCGGGAGGCGGTACCAGTCGGTGGTGACGTTACCGGTGATGCCGCCGTAGCTGCCGAGGACCGGGGTAGTGGCAGGGTCGAGACCGAACGGCAGTGCGACGGTGCTGCCGTTGGCGCCGGCCTGCCCGGTGCCGCCCTGGGTACCTGCCGTGCCGCCGGCCGTCTGGTCGTTGTCGGAGTCGACGGTGTTGGCGGTGCCCGCATCTGCGGACTCGTCGTCGGCGGTCAGGTCATCAGCGACTCCGTCCGGGGAGAATCCGTCTCCGCCCTCGGCCACGAGCGCGTTCGCGATGTCACCGCTGACCGGAGCGAGCATGCCCGTATTGGGGTTCATCTCGAGCAGGACGTCGTTCGCGAGTCCGCACGACGAACCGCTCAGAGCATCGATATTGGAGCGCGCCACCGAGTACCCGGGGTACTGCGACACCGCGCCCTTGGCGAGGGAGAGCACCTCGAACAGCACCATCGCGGCGGCCGCCACCGTGAGCGGCGGAATCGACCACAGGCGCGACGGCTTATCGGTGCGTGTGGACGCGACGGGGTGGATGTGCCACCACGCGGCGAGCAGCAAGGCCAGCACGGTGAGCCCGAAGAACACGGTGGAGAACCCGAACCCCGCGACCGACGGCGGCTTGTCCCACCACGGCACTCCGTAACTCGAGACGTACCACCAGCCGTTAGGACCGATGAACGACATCGTGAGCGTGAACAGTACCGCCGCCGCGAACAGAGCGCGGTTACGCCGCGACCGCAGCACCCGGGGGCCCACAGCAACAGCGGCGACAATCGCCACGGCCGCGGCCAGCCCGGCATAGATACCGAAGTGGTGCGTCCACTTCGTGGGGGCGAACATCATCAGCACCATCGCGCCGAGGGTGATACCCACGAGGCGCCGGGACGGGCCCGAAGCTGCTCCGGGGATCTTCCCGCCGCGCCGCAGCAGCGCCACGATCACCGTGATCAGGCACAGGATCATCGTGAACATCGCGAAGCGCCGCGCGAGCGACCCATCGACGGTGATCTGCAGCAGATACTGGTAGCGCAGGTATTCCTGGAACCACGGCACGCTCGGGCCGACGACGTGCGCGGACTGCATCTCCAACACTGCGGCCAGCGTCTGATCGGCGAACACGGCGGCGAGGATCACGACCCCCGCGGCGACGATCGGTGCGAGCACGACGAAGAATCCGAACTCGCGGCCCCGAGCGAGGACGATGCGGGCGATCGGCCGCGCACCGGCGATCAGCGCGGCGAAGCAGATGATGCCGGACGGCCCGGCGGTGACCGTGACGGCGCCGATGAGCACTGCGACAGCCGCCGGGAACAGGCGTCGGGTGGCGACCGCGCGCTCGACCGAACACCAGGTCAGCAGCACACCGGTGGCGACGATCGGTTCGGGACGCAGACCGTTGTTGAACGGCAGCCAGAACGCCAGGAACACGAAGGCGCCCGTCCACAGCGGTATCGAGTTGCGGCGGACTGCCGCGCCGATCCGCGGTGCCACCTCGCGGCTGATCACCCACCAGGCGAGCAGGCCTGCGAGCAGGGCAGGCAACCGCATCCACACGCTCGCCGTGGACACCTGGGTCATGAGCGCGAGCACGTCGTAGAAAGGTGTACCGAACGGCGACTCCGGCACCCCGAACCACCGGAAGTAGTTGGACATGTAGCCGGCTTCGCCCGCCGCACGGGCCATACCCAGCTGGTAGCCGTCGTCCGCGGTGTTCGCACCGATGACGTGCCAGAGCAACAAGGTGCCGACGACGACGCCGTCGACCCGGCCGAACGACCACCACGATGCGGGCAGGATGCGGCGGGAACGTCGCCCGTCGGTGGCGTCGAGCCGGTGCAGCGACCACAGCGAGAGCGCCGTGGCGAGCGCTGCAACAGCCATCGCTAGCAGCTTGATCCAGGTCGGGGACGTCGTGAAGCGAGTGTCGAGGGTCGCCTCGACCGACAGACCGTCGGGCAGATCTCCCTCGAGGCCCGTGAAGACGCCCACCATCTGGGGTCGGAGGTCGCGCTCGAATACCTGCTCGGTGTCTGCACCGCCCGCGCCGGTGATGGAGGCGACGGTGCGAGTGGGATTCGCATCGACCGTGACCGAGCAGCCGGGGGCCAGCTCGTCGACAGGCGCCGAGACCAGCCTGGTGTTGCGTGCGATCACCTCGAGCGTTGCCGGGCGGTCGTCGGAGCCGGTCGTGACCCGAGCAACGAGCCCGTACCGCTCGGCGTTGGGCGCACCCTGCGGGGACGTCGAGACGATGGTCCGGCCCTCGGCGGCCCCTGCGACAGCACACGGAATGGTGATGTCCAGATCGACGGGCGCGTACGACACCAGCGGCGCGGTGACGCTCGCGCTGGTTCCGTCCTGCGGCCAGCTGAGCGTCGCTTGTGTCTGCGTGACGGGCAGGAACGGAATCGTCAGTGCAGCGACAATGCCGACCAGCGCACCGACCAGGGCGATGAGCCGGGCCCGCGTCACATCGCGGCGGGTCGCCGACGGCTCGCTTGCCGATGGTCGGACGGGGTCTTCGGTCGTACTGGCCTCACTCACGCCACGCGATGCTATCCGAGATGCGGGCCGGCCCCTATTCGACCATGACTTCTCACTGAACCAAGATCGCGTCCAGACCTCGTGTGATTGCCGAGTCTCGGACGCATGATTCGAAGCAGTTCCACAACTGCAGCCACCGTTGCCGGGGCACACGGGTGCCCTGGCAACGGTGGCTGTCTTTGTGTTCTGTTGTGGAGCTAGGCGACCAGATCAGGCCGGCTCCCGGGTATCGGTGTCCGGAACACATCCACACTTGCGGGCGGAATGAACTGCGGCCGACGCTCGCCGGTCATCTCCACCTCCCACTCGGTGTGGTGCATCAACCGATGATGATGCCCGCAGAGCAACACCAGATTGTCGAGGTCGGTGTCGCCGCCGTCCACCCAGTGCCGCAGATGGTGCGCATCCGCCCACGCCGGTGGTGTCGAACACCCAGGAAAAGCGCATCCACCGTCCCGCACCGTCAGTGCTCGACGTTGCGCGGCGGACGCGGTGCGGCGGGTCTGCCCGTGCGCCAGCGGCACCCCGTGTTCGTCGAGCAGAATCCGGGTGACCTGACAATCACACGCCAGCATCCGCGCGGCATCGATCGACAACGGACCCGCCCACGGCTCGGTCGCAAACCCATGCTCGGGACTGTTCGCGAACAGTTCCTTCACCGCGGCGTTCGTCGTCAGGTCCTTGATTGACGCCGTGACCGTCACGTGCGGTTTCACGCCGCCTTCGACGGGAACGAGGCCGGCGGCTTCGACGAACTGCAACAGTTGATCGAACGCGTCGGCGTTGCGCTTCGACGCGGAGCGCTCGTCTTTGATGCCGTTTGTTTCAGGCTTCGGTGCGGCCAGCGGCGAGAGGAGGTGCCGCAGGCGCGCGCCGGTGACGGCGTCGAACTCGCCTGTGAGCACCACCCGGCCGTGCCAGGTGGTGGAGACGAACAGTTCGTTGCGCGACGAGTCTTCACCCGGTGGTGGTCCGTCGCCGGTGCCGTAGAGGTGTTCGAGTCGGCGGATCACAGCGCGCACGGTCGCTTTTGTTGCGACCCTGTCGGAGGCATGTTCGATCAGGATGGTGCGGGCCTTCTCGAAGTCGCAGGGGTTCATGGTGCGGGGGTAGTGCTGGCAGAAGTAGGCGATCTGCCGGGCTTTCTCCGCGTCGAGCAGGCCGGTTGAATAGGCTTCGCGGACTTCCGGTTCCAACCGCAACAACCGTGCCAGTGATTCGATGCGGTGGCATTCACCGATCTCGAGGTTCGTGGCGGCGCACAGCCAGTGCGCGGGGCTGCGGTAGCCGTGTTCGCGGACGGTGTCGCGTTCGACCATCGCGATCATCAGGTCCACGCGGTGTACCTGCCAGGTATGGATTTCGGCGGAGACGGCGAGCGTCTCGGCCATCAGTTGTGTGTTGTCGAGTTTCCAGAGGTCCCCACCCATGATCGAATTGTATAGAACAGACATTCGATACACAAGAGATATGCGAATATCTGTTCGAGCATCGTCAGAACAGCGTCGGGTCGTCGAAACCCGGAACACGTTCGGCTGCGAGCAGCGCGCGTTTGGTGACCGCGCCGCCTGCAGCCGAGAAGCCGCCCACCGCACCGTGGGCCGCCAGCACCCGGTGACACGGCACCAGAATCGGAATCGGATTGCGGCCCAGTGCTTGTCCGACCGCCTGCGCACCACCCGGCACGCCGACCGCGGACGCAACGTCGCCGTAAGTGAGAGTCCGGCCGGGCGGGATCGCACGGGCCACGGCATAGATCCGCCGGTCGAATTCCGGCCTGCTGGTCAGGTCGAGCTCGACGTCCGTCAGCGGGTCGGGCTCTCCCCGCAGTAGCGCGGTCATACCGTCGATGACGCGACGCGCGAGTGGCCCGGGCTCGATCTGATCGGCCTCAGGAAACAGATCGCGGACGCGGGTGATCGTTGCCGTGTCGGAGCGCTCGGGAAGCTGGAAGCCAACGACCTTATTCTCGCGCCATATCACCACACAACCGGCCGAGTGAGGTGCCGAACAGCGTGTAATGCGTCATCATCCGAGTATGGCCGCTGGCCCCGACAACAGACCACCGATGGAGCCGAGGCCTCGAGTAATCCGGATTCGGATGTTGTCACTCGAGAGTTTCGTAGGCAGCGGGGATCGATCCGAGGCGGCCGGCCTGGAAGTCCTCGAACGCCTGCATCACCTCGGCCTTGGTGTTCATAACGAATGGTCCGGCCATCGCAATGGGCTCACGAATCGGCTTGCCACCCAAGATGAACACCTCGAGCGATTCGGAGCGCGAGTCCTGGGCATCTGCCGCCGCGATCGTGATGGTGTCGCCGCGGCCGAACACCGTCAACTGACCGTGTCGCACGGCACGTCGCTCGCTACCTACGAGGCCGTGGCCGGCCAGGACGTAGGCAAGCGCATTGAATTCACGATTCCACGGCAACGTCACACTTGCCCCGGGCGCAATGGTGGCGTGCAGCAATGCGATCGGGGTGTACGTCGAACCGGGGCCCTGGTGACCGTCGAGCTCACCGGCGATGACTCGGACCAGCGCACCGCCGTCTGGGGAGGACAGCAGAGCAACCTTGCTACCGGTGATGTCCTGGTATCGCGGCGCTGCCAGCTTGTTACTCTTCGGCAGGTTCACCCACAGTTGCACGCCGTGGAAGACCCCACCTGACATGACGAGTTGCTCCGGCGGGGCTTCGATGTGCAGAATTCCACCGCCGGCGGTCATCCACTGGGTGTCGCCGCCACTGATGATTCCGCCGCCGCCGTTGGAATCCTGGTGCTCCATCGTCCCGTCGATCATGTAGGTCACGGTCTCGAAGCCGCGATGCGGATGCCAGGGAGTGCCCTTCGCCTCGCCGGGCGGATAGTTGACCTCCCCCATTTGGTCCATGTGGATGAACGGGTCGAGTTGCTCGAGCCCGACGCCCGCGAATGCGCGGCGAACCGGGAAGCCCTCGCCTTCGTAGCCGGTGGGCGCGGTGGTCACCGACACGACGGGCCGTTCGGTAGCGTCCGGAGCCACCTCGCCGATGCGGGGCAGCGCGAGGATGTTGTCGACACTCACGGCAGGCATTGGGCCTCCTCTATTCATGTAGTTGACTGTTCAACTAACTCTAGAATAGCTCAACCGCGGCGAGCGGTGTTCCATTCCCGGATCCGCGACCCTCAGGATCGGAGCACCTCCAACAGGTCGGATCCGGCCCAGCCCCGTCGACCACCACACTCGGCGTCGCGGACCAGTTCGACGAGCTTCTCGTTGACCGGAGTCGCGACGCCGTGCTCGCGGCCTAGCCTCACGACCTCGCCGTTGAGCCAGTCGACCTCAGTGGTACGGCCGGCCTCGAAGTCCTCCCACATCGACGATCGGGCGAGCGGATCGATCGCCAGCATCGACGACGCGAGAGTGCGGAACACGACGTCCGGCACCGTCAGCAAGTGCGGAATCCACGACGGCGGCAGTGGCGTGAGGCGTGCCGCGGTGCGCCCTGCCCGCTGCCCGACGGCAAGCGCTTCGCGTTGGGCAGCCGCGACGCACCGACGATAGGCGCGTTGGGACAGTTCCGTCTTCAGAGGTAGCCCCGACAGCGCGTTGATCGGATTGTTGAGGTTGAGGATCAACTTCGCCCACAGCACCGCGTCCATATCGGACCTCCATACCAACGGAAGTCCCGCCGCGTCGAACTGCGACAGATACGGCGCGAGCAATCCGCTGTCCTCGACCTCGATCCCGCCCTCGGACCCCTGATGGAACCGTCCGTCGCCCTGCGCCACGACATTGAACGGCACCATCCCCGTCAGCACCGGACGGTCGATCTTTTCGCGAAGCACATCCGCGTTCGACAACCCGTTCTGCAGACTGAGCACCACGGCGCCATCCCGCAGCAACGGTGCGATTGCGGTAGCGACTTGTGCTGTGGCAGAGGATTTCACCGTGACCAGCACAAGGTCGGCATCGGCGACCGCGTCCGGCTCCGTGCGGTAGTCGACGGACCCGGCCCGCACATCGGTGCCCTCGAGATCGGTCAACTGAAGGCCGTGTACGCGCAGCTCGTCGGCGATCCGTTGCCGCCCCACGAACACGACATCGGCGCCTCCCGCCACCAACCGGCCTCCGATGTAGCATCCGATGCTGCCGGCCCCGTACACAACGATTGTGGCCATCCGGAACTCTCTTCTCAGAACGAAGGATTGGGCCGGACGAACCGCTCGTCGATATCAGCGATCGACCGTGCGCCCGTCAAAGCCATAGTGAGGTCAAACTCGGCGACCACGTTGCGGATCACCTCTTCCACACCGCGCTGTCCCGCGACCGCCAACCCGTACATGTACGGACGGCCCAGCAGCACCGCGTCGGCACCGTGTGCGAGAGCAACGAACATGTCGGCACCACTTCGGATTCCACTGTCCAAGAGAAGTGTCGGTTCACGGCCGATCGAGGCCCGAATTTCGAGGAGTGCATCGAGCGACGCGATCGAACCGTCTATCTGACGGCCTCCGTGATTGGACACCACGACCGCGTCCACACCCAGATCGACGGCGCGACGCGCATCGTCGGGATGCAGGATGCCCTTGAGCACGATCGGTAACCGGGTGCGATCGCGGAGGGTGGCCAGATGTTCCCAGCTCAGACCTGGATTGGAGTAGATATCGAGGAACGTCTCCGCCGCGGCGCGCGGCACGGGGGAGCGCAGGTTGTCGAGGAACGTGCCCGGATGGTTGCGCGTCATCGATATCAGAGTGCGGATCGCACCGAGCGTGACATCCGGCCTCTCCGTGACCATCTCGCGTGCCGAGTCGATCCGCTGCCGCACGATGTCGCGGAAACGCGGATCCGACGTGTACTGGGCGATGCCCTCACCGCGCGCGAACGGCAAGGATCCCAGGTTCAGGTCCTGCGGACGCCACCCCAGCATCGTCGTGTCGAGGGTGACGACGACAGCTTCGGCACCGATCGTCTCGGCGCGATGCAACAGGCTGTCGACAAGTTCTTCGTCGGAACTCCAATACAGCTGGAACCAACGGGAAGCCGAACCCATCGCAGCGGCGCATTCTTCCATCGGGGTGCAGCCCTGGTTCGAGAAGATGTACGGAGTATCCGTTGCGGCGGCGGCACGCGCGATCGCCAGGTCGCTGTCCGGCGCCATCAACGCGCCGGCGCCCACGGGCGCAAGCAGCATCGGCGACGACAGCGCCGTGTTCACGACAGTGGTGCTCAGGTCGCGTTCGACGACGCCATGCGCCATACGGGGCACGATCGCCCACCGGTCGAACGCACGCCGGTTGTTCTGCATCGTGCGGCCCTCGCCCGCACCACCGGCGACGTACGCCCAGGCCCGCTTCGAACTGGCGCGGCGTGCTGCGCGCTCGAGGTCGCCGAACGCAGTCGGAACTGCGGGCCGACGACCCAGCGCGCCGTCGCGGTAGACGACACCCTGACGCTCACGGCCGGGGCCGGTGGTCGCGGGAGCAGCAGTTTCGGTCACGAGTTCCCCTCTCTCGAGCACGGTGGTGCACCGATCCTTCCCCACAACGGTGAATCTGGGAACTGTCGCGACGACGACGAACCCGATTCTTGGAAGACAACCGCCGGCCTGCGCAATAACCTTTCGTTCATGAGCAACGATCCGGCCATCCGCAGCCGTCACGTCAGCCAGGTCATCGAATGTCCGCCGGAGCAGGTGTACGACTTCGCGGCGAATCCCGACAACCTGCCCAAGTGGGCGGCCGGGTTGGCGCAGAGCCACGTCGAACGCGACGGCGACACCCTCGTGGTGGACTCTCCCATGGGTCGTGTCACCGTGCGGTTCGCGGCGCGCAACGACCTGGGCGTACTCGACCACGATGTCACGTTGCCGTCGGGTGCGACGACCAACAATCCCGTTCGTGTACTCGCACATCCCAACGGATCCGAGATCCTCTTCACCGTTCGCCAGATCGATCTATCGGACGAAGAATTCGATCGGGACACCGCGACGGTCGCGGAGGATCTCGAACGCTTGCGCGCCCTCTTGGAACCGTAGTATCAGGGCAGCATGTCCTCGATGAGGTCGGCGGCGCGCGACGTGCCGCCTTCAGCCCGCGCGTCGGCGCGCAGCTGCGCCGACCGCCGGGCGACCTCCGGGTCGGAGACCAGGCTCGCGAGTGCCGACCCCAACGTCTCGGCTGTCGCTTCTTCGGTGTCGATGCGCCGAGCCACACCCAATTCCACGAGACGATCGGCATTCATGAACTGCTCGGCGGCCTGCGGCACGGCGATCATGGGCACGCCCGCCAGCAGTCCTTCGCTGCAGCCACCCATGCCGGCGTGAGTGAAGAAAGCGTCGGCTTGCTCGAGAATCGCTCGTTGCGGAGCCCAGGAGTGCACCTCGACGTTGGGTGGGATGTCGCCGAGTTCCCGTGGATCGGTGTACTTGCCGATCTGCAGTACGACGTGCCAGCCGGGCAGATCGCCGTATGCCGCCAGGCACTGCCGGTAGAATTCCGGCTGCCGGGTGTATGCCGAACCGAGGGAGATCAGCAGCACGTTCGCCGCGTCGGCCGGGCGAATCCAATGGTCGGCGTCTGCTCGAGCGTCGAAGCAGGGTCCCACGAAAGTCACAGTGCCGGTGTCGACCCGGTCGGCCTGCGGCTGCATCGCTCGCGTGATCAACGCAAGTGCATGCGCGGGACGGTCCGGGAAAGTATCCACGTCGGTGGTGGTCGCCCCGCACTGCGCGAGCCAGTGTGAGAACTTCGCCCTGTATGCGTCGGCCCCCGGGAGTTCCCACAACTGTGCCGCGACTTCCTCGCTGTATCCCTCCCAGGCGACGAATGTCGGCGACAGCTGCATGAGGGGTCTGTCCTGCGATTCGGCGAGGGCACGCGCGGCGTATGCACCGATGTCGTACAGGTACAGGTCTGCCGGATCGTTGTCGTAGGCAGCGTGCAGCTGGGGGAGTGCCTGGATCGCATCGTCGAGGAACAAGCTCATCGCAGCGATTGGGTCGTCAGGCCAATCATTATCGGCCACTGGAAGTTCCGACGAGCATGGTATGAGCTCGGCACCCGAGCCTTCGATCAGCTCGGCGACCGCAGGGTCGTTGGCGTAGGTCAGCCGGTGGCCACGAGCAACCAGTTCGCGGATGATCTCGAGGCTCGGCAGGACGTGGCTGACGGCAGGGACACCGACCATCGCGATGTGGGCGCGACGAAGGGACATGGAATACCACTCATTTCGGGTCTACGGCGGAAGGGCATCGAGCAGGCGACAGGTGCGTCGGTGTTACGGGCGACGCTCGCGTCGGTGTCAGCTGTAGATCTGAAGTAATTCCATGGCCGCGAATGTAATCCGCGGCGTCTGCCCACGCATCCGATTTATCGGCGATCAGAGATACGCTCGCCGTGTCCCGATCGCCTGAGTGTGAGGAGTGCCTGTGCTGTTCGCGCTGAATGCGCTGATGGTCGACGTTCCGGCCAAGCAGGTGGACGAGGCCCGAAGTTTCTATGCCTCGAGGCCCGCCGGGCGCGGTCCCGCCGACATCGAGGAGCTGACGGCCGTCCGAGCGGCGATGCCCATTCCACCCGTAGCCGAGCCGCCAGCGATCGAGGACATGGTCGACGGCCGCGTCCCCATCCGGATCACACTCCCCGCCGACGGCCGGATTCGCGGTGTGTATCTGAACATCCACGGCGGCGGCTTCTACATGGGCTCTGCGGCCCGAGACGACGTGTCGAATCGTGACCTTGCGGATGGTCTCAACGTTGCTGTGGTCGGCATCGACTACCTGCTGGCACCCGAGAACCCATGGCCGGCGGCAGCCGACGACTGCGAAGCGGCGGCGCTGTGGCTCGTCGTGCATGCCGCTGCACGCTTCGGCTCGTCCCGACTGCTCATCGGGGGCAGATCTGCTGGAGCGTCACTCGCTCTGACCACACTGCTCCGTCTGAAGAGCCGGGGTGCTGCCGGCAGGTTCGCCGCTTCCACACTCCAGTTCGGCACCTATGACATGAGCGCACAGACGCCTGCCGGACGGCGGATCGCGGACGAATACTTCATCCGTGCCTATGCCGGACACGTCGTGGACCGCACCGTCCCGGACATCTCCCCGATCTACGCCGACCTGCACGGCCTTCCTCCGGTACTGATGACCGTCGGGAGCGACGACGTGCTGTTGGAAGACAACCTCGCGATGGCCGCTCGCCTGTCTGCGGCCGGCAACGATGTCACGCTCCGAATCTATCCCGAGGCGCCGCACGGGTTCACGGGCCACCCGACTGCACTGGCCCGGACAGCGCGCAACGATATCGATTCGTGGATGCTCGAACGGATCGGAATCGCCGACGCGGAGTGATCTCACGAGTAAGTACCCGAAATGGCGGTAGGTGTATGCGAATACCCGTGCACCCACCACCATTCGGCGTCGCTCACGACACCCGCCGACCAGCGACGATCCTTCAACCCGCGGGACGGTGCTCGAGGCGCCTGTCCAGCCCGTCGACGATCAGGTCCAGCTCGAACTCGAACTGCTCGACCGCTCGGGACTGCGCTTCACGACTCAACGCAAACCCGTGGAGCAGCGGCAGATCACCGGCCTCCACCGTTCTCACGACATCGTCGACCTGCGGATCGGCGGCTCCCGACGCCGCGGCGATGTCCTCCCGCGCCGCCGCGTGCGCGATCACGGCGAGGAGCGTGATCACCCGCCCCGCCTCCTCTGCGTCGAATCCTGCGCGCACCAGGCGTTCCATGATTCGCTCCACCGTCGCGAGAGCGCCGAGGTCGGTCATTCCGTCGAATCGGATGTAGACGATGAGGACGCCCGCCGCCGTCAGCGCCTCCTTCATCGCTCGAGCGCAGGACCGCAGCACCTGGCGCCAATCCTGACTTTCCGGTGTGTCGACGCCGCGGATCGCAGATTCGAAGACATCCAACGCCACCAGTTCGAGCAGACCCTGCCGGTCGCTGACGTAGTAGTTGAGGGCCTTGCGGTCGACACCCAGTTCGTCTGCCACGGCCTGCATCGTGAGCGTATCGGGGGCCAGGGATCGTGCCGCGGCGACGATCCGCTCGCGGCTGATCTTGCTGGGCCGGCCGCGGCGTCGTCGCGTTGCCGCGCTGCCGACAATCTCCTCGCTGCTCACCCGCCAAGCCTACGATCTCCAACTCCGACGGAGAGCTTCCCTCCTGCCCCAATCCGGTCGGACCCTCTGACCTGGTCGTCTGCCGTCGAACCCTCAATACTCAAATGATTCTTCCCCTTCGGGAATTAATCCCGTATTCTCGCAATCGGATATCCGGTTTCCGCACGGCACAGCCCAGCCGTTCGCCCAGGCCGTGCTTGAAGATCCCGTGTGCGACGACGCCGTTGCGCACCCCGAAGAGGAGGCACACTTGACCGGCTTCGACGAGATCGATTTCTTCACCGACGCATCCCTGGTGGAAGACCCCTACCCGTATTTCGAGCACCTTCGTTCGAAGTGCCCCGTGACCCACATGCCGCATCACGGCGTGGTCGCCGTGACCGGCTACGACGAGGCCCTCGAGGTGTATCGCGACCATGAGGTGTACTCCTCGGCCAATGCCTTCCTCGGACCGTTCCCACCGCTGCCGTTCACCCCCGAGGGCGATGACATCACCGCTCAACTCGCCGCGCACCGCGACCAACTGCCGTTGAACGAGCACATGGTCACGATGGATCCGCCGCAGCACACTGCCCAGCGCGCTCTCCTCAAACGACTCCTGACGCCGAAGCGGCTCAAGGAGAACGAAGAGTTCATGTGGCGACTGGCGGACAAGCAGATCGACACCTTCTTCGGCAGCGGCCGAATGGAACTGCTCAACGACTACGCGAAACCGTTCGCGTTGATCGTGGTCGCCGATCTGCTCGGTGTTCCGGAGGAGGACCACGACCAGTTCCGCGACAAGCTGCTCACCGCGACCGCCCGCACTCTCGACGAGAACGAGGAACTCCAGGTCAATCCGCTCGAGTGGCTCGACGCCCAGTTCAGCGGCTACATCGAGGACCGCCGCAAGAACCCCCGCGCCGACGTCCTGACCGATCTCGCCACCGCCACCTTCCCCGACGGCACCCTGCCCGAGGTCATCGACGTGGTGCGTCTGGCGACCTTCCTGTTCGCCGCGGGCCAGGAAACCACAGCCCGCCTGCTCAGTTCGTCCATCCAGGTCCTCGCCGAGCGGCCCGACATCCAGAAGCAACTGCGCGACGATCGCGATCTCATCCCGGCGTTCATCGAAGAAACCCTCCGCGTGGAGAGCCCGGTGAAGACCGACTTCCGCTTGGTGCTGAAGAACACCACACTGCGTGGCATCGACCTCCCCGCGGGCACTCCGGTGGCCATTCTGCCCGGCGCGATCAACCGCGATCCGGACCGCTTCGAATGTCCTGCGGAGTTCCGCGTCGACCGCGAAAACCTGCGTGAGCATATTGCTTTCGGACGCGGCGTGCACTCCTGCCCGGGCGGTCCACTGGCACGTGTCGAGGCAAAGGTCAGCATCGAGCGGTTCCTCGATCGCATGGGCGACATCAAGCTCGACGACGCGGAGCACGGCCCCGAGTCGGACCGGAAGTTCACCTGGGAGCCCACCTATCTCCTGCGCGGGCTGAACAACCTGCACCTGCAGTACGACCCGATCGGCTGAGCACCGAGAACGTAGTAATGCCCGGCGCAGCCCTCGCGGGTTCGCGCCGGGCTCGACACCAGCCCTTGGAGAACAGATGAAGGTCACAGTGGATCCGGATCTCTGTGAAGCACACGGCCTGTGCGAACTGAGTGCCCCGGAATTGTTTCAGCTCGGCGACGAGGACGTCGTGACCGTCCTCGACGACAATCCGGCACCGGAACTTCAGGACGCAGCGCGCAGGGCAGCGGGGAGTTGCCCGCGGATCGCCGTCCAGATCGCGGAGGACTGACGCCGAATCCCTATCGACCTCGGCGCCCGCGCGCGGTGCTCACATCCTGATGTGACGGACGCCGACTGCCGCTCGCCGCAACTGATAGCGGACGAACGGCAGTCGGCCGTGGGTGAGACCCAGACCCGCCCGCGTCGCGATGTCTTCGACGACCGCGTCGATCGCGCGGCCATCGGTGTCGACGTGTTCAGCGAATCGTTCCGTGGCAAGCGCAGTGACACAGCGCGGGATCTGCTGCATGGCCCAGGTCTCTTCCCGTCCGGCTGCACGACCAAGCCAGTAACCGGTGCGGGCCTGTAGTCGGCGGCGGAGGGTCTCCGGTGATGCGACGAGGGAGAAATGCCGGACATCGACCCTCTTAGCAGCCAGGCCTGCCATGATCTCGTCGAAATAGTCCGGTTCGACCAACGTCATGGGCACGATGACCGGACCGTCGTGAGCAGCGATCGCGTCGGCAAGCGTTGCGATGACAGCCGATCGCCACTGGGGGCGGTCCTGAAAATCGCCTCGCGCAGACGCGGGAAGCATTTTGTGGACCGCGAATCCGATGAGTTCGGGATCAGCGACGTGCGAACTCGGGGCGCGTCGATTCAGCTCGAAAGCGGTCTGCGTCTTTCCTGCACCGAACGCCCCGTTGATCCAGATGAGCATTTCGCCGAGCATAGTGGTGCGCTGGCCGCGCCGTTGCTTCTGGAGTCAGGTGTGAACTTTCCTCCGCTTGTACGGGTTCCCGTTGCCTCACGACCCACGGAAACCCGCACAAACGGAGGAAAGTTCAGCCGCGCGCCATGTCCACGAACCGCGACAGGTGCAGCTGGTGCGCCACCGTGATGGTCGCGGTAGGTCCGTTACGGTGCTTACCGACGATCAGGTCCGCTTCGCCGCCGCGCGGGTCGTCGCGTTCGAAGGCGTCGGGGCGGTGGAGCAGGATGACCATGTCGGCGTCCTGCTCGAGGCTGTTGTGGACCGCGATGCCGTCGGCCACGAAATTGTGTGTGCCCGGGACGGTTCCGTCGAAGACATCCTGTTCACCGAGGCTGGTGATGGAGACGATCTCGTCCCAGTACACGTTGTTCGTGGCAACCATGTCGATGTCGGCTTCGTCGAGCGCACCGGCCACCATGGCCAGGTTGGAGCGCGACGCCGCTGCACCGACGAGTTCGGTCGGCGTGAACCGCTCGACGGCAAGGAGCCGGCCCAGCGACGCCTCCAGTTCGGATGACACTGTATCGGTGTTGCGACGCATCAACTTCGGGCCGAGCTGCGTCAGCACCCATTGCGCAGCAGTACCGTGGGCGCCCACGTCGTGGAGGAACACCGCCTGCCCGTCCGGGTCGGTCACGCGCAGCTCGTAGCCCGATTCGGTGTCGGTGATCTGCGCGAACACACCGATCCGCAGCAACAGGACGGCCAGGTCGTCGACGAGGCGCCGGTCGGTGGTCGAGTACCGGATCATCGCCTGCTCTGCGTCCATGTCCCAGGCGAGGAAACCGCTGTCTTCCCACACGTGGCAGAGCAGCGCCGCGACCTGATCCTTCGGCAACGCGAACGCACGCGGCGGCACTGCGGCCTCGGCGACGGCACGGAGGGCGAGGGTGACGATCTCGTCGTCGGAGGAGGTGACCATCTCGATCGGCGCGGGCAGAGCCCGCGGCACCGCGACACGACCGCCGACCATCAACTCGCCGAGGGGCATCCAGCCGTCGACGGTGAGGAACGGATGGTTCGCCGTTGCGTCCACCTGACGTCCGGACGCGAGCCGAAGCCGGAACACTTCCTTACGACCGCTGGGGAAGACCTTCACCATCGGCCGGGCAACCATGCGCATCCGCTCGTCCAACGACCACACGAGCGGCTGCTCACCCGACTCGAGAAGCTCCCCGAGGGTGACCTCGACGCCAGTGTCCGCACGCATGATCCGGGTGGACGCAGGCAGGCAACCCGACTCACGAAGGTCGGACACCTGCGGCTTCTTGTCGGTTCGCTGCTCGGGACCACGGTTGAGCTGACAGACCGCGATGACGGGAACTTCGAGTTCCTTCGCGAGCAGCTTGAGGCTACGCGAGAATTCGGAGACTTCCTGCTGCCGCGACTCGACCTTCTTCCCGGATGTCATGAGCTGCAGGTAGTCGATGACGATCAGTTTGATGTCGTGTTTCTGCTTGAGCCGCCGCGCTTTTGCACGGATCTCCATCATGGTCAGGTTCGGTGAATCGTCGATGTACAGCGGCGCTTCGCTGATCTCGCTCATACGCCGCGCGAGCCGGGTCCAGTCGTCGTCGGTCATGCGACCGGACCGCATGTCGCCGAGCTTGATCTTCGCTTCCGCGGAGAGCAGTCGCATGACGATCTCGGTTCGTCCCATTTCCAGGGAGAAGATGACGGAAGCCATACCGTGCTTGATCGAGCACGACCGCATGAAGTCCATGCTGAGCGTCGAGTTGTGGGTGGGCACCATCGCCCGACCCGCAAGATACATGTGTTCGCCGTCGACCTCGACGCATCGAACCGGCACCGACTCCACCGGCCGCACCGCGACGATACGACGCTCGCACGGCACCGGGACGCGACATTCCTTGTGCAGGAGGGCCTTGCTGGGGAGAACGAAGATGTCGTCGCCGGTCTCGAACGCCACTTCACCGCTGTCGACGACGCAGGTGTGGCCCAGTCCGGCGATCAGTTCGGCGACGTCCTCGACGAGACGGGCACAGTCCGAAGCAAATCGGATGGTGCCGTCGCCGTCGATGGTGCCGCCGGCGTCGAGGAGCCCGGCCAGCAGATCGCGGCGCTGTTCCGGCGATGCCCGCAGATATGCGGTGGGGATGTGCGCCCCGAGCGTCATCAGCGCCTCGGTGCACCCGCCTTCGCCTTCGACGCGCATGTGGATGTGCGGATCGGACGACGGGCCGCCCAACCATGCACCGAGCGTGAACGGCGGAACGGGTAAGTCCGCTGCGGGCGTCCGGAGGGGAGCGGTGTTGGAGACGACGTGTTCGTCGTCGAGAGTGGCGGCGAGCTCCACTGTGGTGCGGACAGCACCGTCCGAAGTGCGCCACTGGTGCTGTGCGTCGGCGACGAGCACGGTGCCGTCGGAGAACACGACGTCGAAGCACGGACGGCCGTACATCACTTCGGTGGCCGCGACGACGCGGGTGGGCTTGCCGTCGGCGTCGAGCAGCTCGCCGCCGACCGCGACCTCGCCCATGGTGGTCCACCCGCCGGGGGTGGGCAGGGGGGTGTCGAGTGCGAGTGCCTTACCGACACCGGGGCGTGCGGCGATGATGATCATCTGCCCGGCGTGCAGGCCATTGGTGAGTTCGTCGAGTTCCGCGAACCCGGTGGGGACGCCGACGGAGATGCCGCCACGGCTGGCGATGGAGTCGATCTCGTCCATCGTGGGCTGCAACAGTTCTTCGAGGGCAACGAAATCCTCGCTGGTGCGGCGTTCGGAGACGTCGAAGATCTCGGCCTGTGCCCGGTCGACGACCTCGGCGACATCCTGCCCTTCCGAGCCTGCGTACCCGTACTGGACGATCCGCGTACCTGCCTCGACGAGGCGACGCAGGATCGCCTTCTCGGAGACGATCTCGGCGTAGTAGCCGGCATTCGCGGCGGTGGGAACCGTCTGGGTGAGCGTGACGAGGTAGGCGGGACCGCCGATGCGTTTGAGTTCGCCCTTGCGATCGAGTTCGGCGGACACCGTGACGGGGTCGGCGGGCTCGCCGCGGCTGTAGAGGTCGAGGATCGAGTCGTAGACGAACTGATGCGCGGGCTTGTAGAAGTCGCCCGGGTGGAGCACCTCGAGGACGTCGGCGATGGCGTCCTTGCTCAGCAGCATGCCGCCGAGCACGGATTGCTCTGCCACATAGTCGTGAGGAGGCTGGCGCCCGAAATCGGTTTCCGGTTCGTCGGGCGGTCCGGCGTACTCGGAATGGCCTCGATCGTCCACAACTGCCAACGCGATACCGCCCTTCCGAATCCCGAACCAAGCACGGTCATGCCCGGCCGACGGACTTTCCGTAAGTAGGTCCGAAGCCCTGCGGCCCAGATCCATGATTCACGTTCTACCCGTCCCCACCGACATATCCGTGGGAGTCGTGTGCACGACGTTAGGGACGAAAAAGCCACTCACCAAATCGGGTTGTGCACACATCTGTGGATGAACTGTGGAAACACGTGGACAATGTTGTGCACCCTCTGTGGACAACCTGGGGAGAACACATGTCACATCGCGCATCCATCCAGTTCAGAGCGCAAAAATTGCTCTTCACAGCTGTGGAGTAAAAGTATTTCGGCGTGTCGTGGTCACATCGGCGGTCGGGCGTGTCCGTCGTTTCGTTCCAGAAACGATATGTTGCGCATCACACACCGAACGAATCCCACAGGGTTGATCCACAGGTTGTACACAGACGGCGAAGAGCCCCGCGCGGGGTGCGCGGGGCTCTTCGAAAACCGGATCAGGCAGCGACGACGTTCAGCGTGAACTTCGCGGTGACGTCCGGGTGCAGCTTCACAGCGACCTCGTGCTTGCCCGTCGCCTTGATGTGCGCCTTGGGCAGCGCGACAATGCGCTTGTCGACAACCGGGCCACCGGCAGCCTTGAGCGCGCCGGCAACATCGGCAGCAGTGACCGAGCCGAACAGCTTGCCCGAGTCTGCAGCGGTCTTGACTGTCAGCGAGACGCCGTCGAGGCCCTCGATGGCGGCCTTGAGCTCCTGTGCGTGCTCGAGGCCGCGGACTGCACGAGCCTCCTGTGCACGACGGATGCCCGCGACCTGCTTCTCTGCACCACGGGTGGCGACAATCGCCAGTCCGCGAGGCAGCAGGTAGTTGCGGCCGTAACCGTCCTTGACCTCAACGGTGTCGCCAGGCGCACCGAGGTTGTCCACGTCGGCGGTGAGGATGAGCTTCATCGTGTTTCCCCTTCCTTAGCGAGTCGTCGAGACGTAAGGAAGCAGTGCCACCTCACGGGAGTTCTTCACAGCAACAGCGACGTCGCGCTGGTGCTGCACGCAGTTGCCGGTGACACGGCGAGCGCGGATCTTGCCGCGATCGCTGACGTACTTACGCAGCAGCGTCGTGTCCTTGTAGTTGATCTGCATGTTCTTTTCCTTGCAGAAAGTGCAGACCTTCTTCTTCAAAACCTTCTCGCGCGCGGGCGACTTAGGCATGGTCTTTCTCCGTACTTAGATGTTCCGATCGAAGGTCGGATCAGAACGGGGGCTCGTCGTCCCCGCCGCCGCCACCGAAGGAACCGCCCTGCGGAGCGTTGCTCCACGGGTCGTCTCCACCGACGTTGGCATTGGAACTGGGGCGCCCACCGCCCGATCCACCGGAGGAACCACCGAAGCCGCCTCCGCCACCGCCACCGCCGCGAGCGGCCTTGGTGACCTTGGCCGTGGCGTAACGGAGCGAAGGGCCGATCTCATCGACCTCGAGCTCCACGACAGTGCGCTTCTCGCCTTCACGCGTTTCGTAGCTGCGCTGCTTGAGCCGGCCCTGCACGATCACGCGGGAGCCTCGAGTCAAGCTCTCGGCCACGTTCTCGGCTGCCTCACGCCAGATGTTGCAGCGCAGGAAGAGAGCCTCGCCGTCCTTCCATTCATTGGACTGACGGTCGAACATCCGGGGCGTGGACGCGACAGTGAAGTTCGCGACCGCGGCACCCGACGGGGTGAAACGCAGTTCTGGGTCGGCGGTCAGATTGCCGACCACGGTGATGACGGTATCGCCTGCCATGTGGTTCCTCCTGCAGTGTGTGGAGTCCTGATGCGCCAGAGCCTACGGCCAAGCGCCGACAGGCTCACTTTCCGAGGCGCAGAACCTTGGTGCGAAGCACCGATTCGTTCAGGCCGAGCTGACGATCCAGCTCTGCAACCGCAGCGGGCGTCGCGCTGATGTCGACCACCGCGTAGATGCCTTCGGCATTCTTGGCGATCTCGTACGCGAGACGACGCTTACCCCACACCTCGACCTTGTCGACAGTGCCGCCTTCTTGACGGATCACGTTGAGGAACGTCTCCAGCGAGGGAGCGACAGTGCGCTCATCCAGGCTGGGGTCCAGGATGATCATCAATTCGTAATGACGCATAAGACCTCATCACCTCCCATGGACTGTGAACGGTCACGGACGATCCGTGACAGGAGGGTCGTTGCGTCAGCAACCCAAGAAGGGTACATGACCCCAGCTTGACCAGGGAAATTGACTTAGGGTGAGGACATGCGCACGAGCCGATCCCTTGCCACGCTCGTCGCGGTCGCAATGTGTGCGCTGATGCTGTTCCTCGGATACCTGAACAAGGCCCGCTGCGCAGGCCCTCCCTTCGATCTCTTCGGTCGATCGATGCGATTCGACGAGGTCAAGGACGCAACCGTCTGCTATTCCGACATCCAGCAACTGTGGCTCGGACGCGGAATCAATCTCCACCAGTTCCCGTTCGTCGACGGCGGCATCACCACTGCGGGAAACCTCACAGGCGGCACCGTCGAGTACCCGGTGCTCGGCGGCGTCCTCATGTGGGTGGGAGCACTGTTCGCGGAGACCGACGCCGATTTCCTGTTGCACACCGCGCTGCTGCTCGCGCCGTTCGGGTTGCTCACCGCATGGATTCTCGGACGGGTAGCGGGGTGGCACGCACTGTGGTGGTCGGCCACCCCACCGCTGGTGCTGTACGCGTTCTTGAACTGGGATCTTCCGGTGGTCGCGGTGACCGTCGCGGCCATCGCGATCGTGGGCATCGAGCGCTGGCCGCTCCGCACCCGCGGGGTGATCGCCGCGGCTCTTCTCGCCATCGGGTTCGGCCTCAAGCTCTATCCCGGACTCTTCGTGCTGCCGCTCATCGCGTATGTCTTCACGCGCGGCGCTACCTCCGGCGACCCGACCGAGCAGAACCGCGGCCGCGACACCCGTGGCGCGCTCGCGGTCGCAGGCACCGCTGTCGCGACCGTCGTCGCTATGAATCTTCCTTTCGCGATCCTCGGTTTCGAAGGGTGGCGCGCGTCGTTCACGTTCCAGCAGAACCGCGAGGCGGACGCGACCAGCAACTCGATCTGGTACTGGGGACTGCGCCCGCTGATGGGCGGCTACCAGGGGCACGACGTCACCTCCGAATACAACGACGTGGTCGCTCTCGCGTCGCCGGCGTTGATGCTCACGGCATTCGCGGTCGCGATGTGGCTCGGATGGCGCCGCTACCTCCGCGACGGCACCTACCCGTGGGTTCCGGTGGCCGCCGCGATTCTGTGCGGATTCCTGTTGCTCCACAAGGTGCATTCCCCGCAGTACACGCTGTGGCTGCTACCCCTGCTCGTGCTGCTGAAAATCCCGTGGCAACTCATCGCGACGTACCTTCTCGCCGACCTGTCGATCGGGATCGGGATCTTCCTCTGGTTCGATTCGACCGCAGGCAACAGCGACCCGGCGCTGCCACTCACCCTCGTCCACATCGGAGTGTGGGGACGCGCACTACTGTTGATCGTGTTGTTCTTCGTCTTCCTCAACTCGTCCGAGCGCCGCGCCTCCGAGAGGCACACACACCACGGTGCACGCACAGTGACAGTCGACGAACACACCCCACACATGCGAACCGAGGAGCGCACCGGCACATGAATGCGTACCAACAGTTCCCGCAGTCCGGGCCGGGTGGACATCCGCCCGGCTACGCCCCACCTTTCCACCCCTACGGTCGACCACCGGAGAACAACCTCGTCTGGGGCATCGTCGCGACCGTGGTGTTCTGCATGCCGATGGGCATCGTGTCGTTGGTGATGTCGTCGCGGGTCAACAACCTCTGGGCGCAGGGACGTTTCGACGACGCGCACAGGGCAGCGCGCTCGGCGAAAAGGTGGGCGATCTGGTCGGCGGTGGTGTGGGTTCTCGGGTTGATCGCCCTCGTCGTCGGCTATTTCGCGTTCTGGGCCGCAGTCGTGGCGACAACGCACTGAGGACCCACATGGAGCGCACCCTCGCACGCCTGAAAGCACCTGTCGCCGTCGCGGCAGGTGCGGTGAGCGCGTGCGCATTCGTGGCGTGGGCCGACCCGACCACCCCGGGCGGGATCATCCCGGCGTGCCCCACGTACACGCTCTTCGGAATTCTCTGCCCCGGATGCGGCGCGTCCCGAATGTTGTATTCGCTTGTGCACCTTGATTTTTCGTCGGCTCTGCATTTCAATGCACTGGGTGTCGCCGCGACGGTGGGGTTGCTCGTCATGTTCACTGTGTGGACCGTGAGCCGTGTGCGGAACACACCGATGCCCCGGTGGGAGCGATATCGGTGGGCCCCGCACATCGTGCTCGCGGTGGTCGCGGTGTGGTTCGTGGTGCGCAACATTCCGGTCGCGCCGTTCACGTCACTGCGAATCTGAACAGGCTTCGGACCCGAACAGTTGGCCGATCGATCGCCCGATTCAGGCTGCGCGGAACGACTTCAACGCGGCGTGCTGCTCGGCACGTACCCGCCTGGGGCTGACACCCAACGCAATCGCGGTCAGCTCGAGGTCCAGACCGACGATCGTGCGCAGAATGAGAATTTCCCGCTGGATGCGGGTTCTGAGACCGCCCACGGGTCGAGTGAACCGGGCGTCGGCCGCGTCGACCGCGGTCGCATAGGCAAGGTGTGCAAACGGCTGCTGGGCACCCGCTGCCGACGACACCGCGGCGAGGATCGTGTGGCACACGTCGAGGGCGAGGCGATCTGCGTCGGTGAACGAATCATCGGTGTCGCGAGCGCGTGCGCGGCAATACGCGGAAACCTGGGGATACAGCTGTCGTAGGAGGGCAGGCATCGCAGCAGCATCGCCGGCAGCCACCGACCACGCGAGCTCGCACATCGTGAAGTGTCCGAGCACTCCGTCGCCGCGCACAGTGTTCATGTCCCCTCCCTCCACTACGAACCGGCCCCCCACAGGCCACCCCATACAAGGTTAGGACGATACCTGCGTCTCCGCTGTCCCCTGATCGGACGAAACCGAATCGAAAGGAACGGGCCGGGACGCAATCGGCGCCGCGCGCTGATGCGCCGGCTTCAACCACCCCGGCAACCACCGCGGGTGAGCATCCGGCGCCTGGTCGAGAGCACCACCGAGTGGGTCGTCGATGAATCCGTACCGGACGGGGTCTTCGACCGGGCGACGGATCTGCCACACCACCACCGCGCACAACGCCAGGACCGCGATGTCCCGGATCAGCACCGTCGCGGTGAACCACTGCTCCGGCAGTCCCTTGTTCTCGGGGCCGAGGTAATAGAACATGCGCGGCACCCATACGAGCGCATCGACCGTCATCCATGCGAGCAGCACCCTGCGATGCGGGATCGCGAGCACCGCCAGCGGAACGAGCCACAGTGAATACTGCGGGCTCCACACCTTGTTGGTGAACAGGAACGCCGCCACGAGCAGGAAACACAGCTGGGCCAGTCGCGGGCGCCGGGCCGCGGTCAGCGCCAACCACCCGATCGCGACGCATGCGCATGCGAACGACACCAGCGAGACGATGTTCAGGGTCGACGGTGACCAGTCGGGCCACCCGACGAACGACCTCAGCACGTTGTAGATCGAGTCGGGGTCGGCTCCGCGATCGGAATTCAAGCGGAAGAACTCGTACCATCCTTGCGGATACAGCAGCAGGATCGGCAGGTTCACCACGAGCCACGCACCCGCTGCGGCACCGAGCGTCCGGAAGAATGCGTGCATCTTCCCGGTGCGCAGACACAACACCAGCAGGGGTCCGAGCAGGAGCAGCGGATACAACTTCGTCGCGGCACCGATGCCGAGCAATACACCCGCGAGGACGGGGCGGCGGCGGGCCCACGCGAGCAGACCGCCCGCAGCGAATGCCGTGGCCAGGGCGTCGAAGTTCGTGAACGCATGGACCATCACGAGCGGTGAGGCAGCGACGAGCGCGGCATCCCAGACGCGCCGGCCCGCGGACATGGCGGTGGCCCACACCGTCGCAAGCCACGCGAACGCCAGCCCCAACGCGACGACGTTGAAGTAGATCGCCACCTGGAGCCCGCCGGGCAGCCACGACACCGAGTCCCATGCCTTCGCGACGCGCATCGATACGTACTGGTAGAGCCCCGACACGACGGGATACTCCATGTAGCGGGTCTGTGTCTGCCCGTCCGCGCCCGGTTCCTCCCACGACGTCGCATACGGGAACGCACCCTCGTTGAGACGTTCCGCGCCGTAGAGCGGAACGACGTCGGAATAGCACATCGCGACGTACTGGCGGTTGTCGCTCCAGTCCAGCCCGAGCACCCCGTCGGGACCGAGCGGCGCCTGCTGGATGCACGCGGCCTTCCCGAACCAACCCAAGGCCAAGAACACCACCGCGAGCAACAGCATTGCCCGCAACGGCGTGAAGAAACGGGTACGGCCCAGCACGGCGTGCCTGCCGACCGGGCCCCCTACGAGTGCAGAAAGGCGCGACACCATCGGGTCGGTTCGACCCGGGGTGTCGCGCCAATCCACAGAACGACGATCGTCGGTGAGAGGCTCAGGAGAGACGTGTCCCCTGTGCTCGGCCTCCTCGTTGACGGTCACGCCGAGAGGCTACCCGGCGGGCTGGAGTACATCGGATCCCTGGCCGTTCGCCGCGCCCGGAGCCTGGTTGAACTGGGGGACTCGATTCGTGGTGGTGGGGGCCGACGGCACGGTCTGGTCACTGCCACCCGAGTCCTCGGTCTCGGCTTCCTCCGAAGTCGAATCGTTGCTCGACGGCCCCCGAGGCGGCGTCGTGGTGGCGGGTGCTTGCGCCACGCCCGGAATCGGAATCGTCACGCCCGGGAAGATTTCCACGTTCTGCGTCGTGATGTCGGTGATCTCGGGGAGCTCCGGCAACGTCGGGATCGTTCGCGACGCCGACGGATTGCCACTGGTAGTGGGCGGCGCTGTCGACTTGGCCGACCAGGTCGGCACACCGGACTCACCGGCGATCTTCCCCGGCTTGGGGAACGACTCGACGTCGGTGCCCTGGAGGGCCCCGTCCATCGTGTCCTTCCAGATGTCCGACGGCAGACCGGATCCGTAGATCATGCCGCCCCAGCTGTTCTCCAGTGGCAGACCCTGCTCGGTTCCGACCCACACCGCGGTGGACAGCGACGGGGTGTACCCGACCATCCATGCGTCCTTGTTCGACCCGGTGTCGCCGAGCTGGGCGGTTCCGGTCTTCGAGGCGGACGGACGACCACCGGCGAGAGCGTGCCCGTTCGAGTGTGCAGCGATCGGCATCATGGCCGCGGTGGTGTTGTCGGCCACGGCATCGTCGACCACCTGTTCGCCGCTCGGCGAGCCGCGGTCGAGCAACACCTCACCGTCGGAGGTGACAACCTTCTGCACGAAATGCGGGTCGTAATGCATGCCCGACGCGGCGAGCGTCGCATAGGCCGACGCCATGTCGAGAACCCGCGACTGGTACTGACCGAGGACGACGCCGTAGTTCGGTCCCACGCCGCCGGATTCGGTGAGGGTCTCGCCGACGCCCGGCAGTTCCTTCGCGACACCGAGCGTGTGAGCCATGTCGGCGATGGCCTGCGGGCCGTTGTCCATGTCGAGCATCATCCGATAGAAGCTCGTGTTCAGGGAGCGCTTGAGTGCTTCGGCGATCGTGCACTCGCCACACTGTTCACCTTCGACGTTGCTGATCTCGATGCCGTTGATGGTGAGCGGACCGCTGTCGTAGGTCGTAGACAACGGTTTGCCCTGGTCGAGGTTCGCAGCCAGCCCGAACACCTTGAACGACGAGCCTGTCTGCAGCCCTGCCTGCGCGAAGTCGTATCCGACACCGCTGTCACCGCCGTAGTACGCACGCACCGCACCACTGGCCGGGTCGACGGAAACCACCGCGGTACGCAGGTTCTCGTCCTCACCCTCGAGGTTGGACTGTGCGGCGTCGACCGCGGCGGCCTGCGCCGTGGCATCGATCGTCGTGGTGATCTCGAGCCCCGCGGTGTTGAGAAGGTTCTCGTCGATGCCTTCGGCGGACAGTTCCGCCAGCACCTGGTTCTTGATCAGACCCTCCGGGCCCATCGTCTGGTCGCCGAAGTCGAGCTCGGCGAGAGGGACGTATGCCGGGTACTGCTTCGTCGCACGGTCTGCTTCGTTGAGGGTCCCCGCGGACACCATGCCGTCGAGCACGTAGTTCCAGCGGGCCTCGGCTCCCACCGGGTTCTGTTCCGGGTCGAGCAGCGACGGCAACTGAATCGACGATGCGAGGACTGCGCCCTCCTCGACGGTCAGATCGGAGACCGGCTTACCGAAGTAGGCGTTCGCGGCCGCCGAGATGCCGTACGCGCCGCGTCCGAAGTAGATGGTGTTGAGGTAGGCGGAGAGGATCTCGTCCTTCGGCCACTGGTTCGCCATCTTCACCGAGAGGACGAGTTCCTTGGCCTTACGAGTCAGACTGCGCTCGTCACCGACGAGCGCCTTCTTGACGTACTGCTGGGTGATCGTCGAGCCACCGCCGGCGCTGTCGCGGCCGAGGATGTTGTCGCGCGCGGCTCTGGCGAAGCCCGTGATCGAGAATCCTGCGTTGCTGTAGAAATCCCGGTCCTCGGCTGCGAGCACGGCGTTGCGGACCTGCTCGGGGATCTGCTCCAGCTCCACCTCGGTGCGATTGCCTTCAGGTGGGATGATCTTGGTGATGACGCTCGATCCGTCAGCGTTGTAGATCGTCGACACCTGGTTGGTCACGAGTTCACCGGGGCGCGGCACATCCTGCGCGACGTACGCGAGCATGAAGGTGAGGACGGGGACGAGAATGCCCGCCGCGACCACCGCATATCCGATACGTCGGATCATGCGCCACGGGATCCTGAACCCTCCGCCGTTACCGCCGGCTCCGCCACCGCGCCTTCCCGAGGGAGGTGCAGTGGGCGGCCCGCCCGAGGGAGGGCCTCCGGCCGGACCGGAAGCAGATGCAGTGGTCCGCGGCAGAGGCTGCCGCACTGCCGCCTGCTCCTGACTGTTCGGTGCGCCGAACTGCACTCGTCGTGTGGGATCGGCACCCGGCGCACGGCGATCGGCAGGGTTCAGCGGACCGTGGGGGCCGGCAGGTCCACCCGGTGCGCGATCCGTGGGTGCACCGGGGAACATCTGGGGCGGACGCTGCTGCTGGGGAACCGGTCCCGTGCCGGGTCGCATCGGCTGTCCCGGCCCCGGAGGAGGCACGCGCCTACCCTGCTGCGGCGGCGGTCCACCGCGGCCCTGTTGCGCAGGACCCTGTGGCGGCGGACCCGGTTGCTGAGGCCCCGGCTGCCGAGGCCCCGGCTGTTGCGGGGGGAGCCCGCCACGGCCGGGGGGCTGCTGCGGATGCCCCTGAGGCGGAAGCGGCGGCCGTGCACCTGGACCCGGTGGTTGTCCCGACCCCTGCTGACGCGGCGGAGGCGGCAGCGGACGCCCCGCAGCGGGTGCACCATCCGGTGTCGGCCGCTGCGGCGGGACGCCGGCAGGGCCGTTCGGCTGGGGCGGAACCGCCCGGTTGTCCTCGGGTTCGTTGTCGGTGGAACTCACGTACGTTTCTCCAAATGTCGGCGCGACGCGTTACGCCGCATCCTCGATTCCGTCCTCGGACAGGTGGTCGACGACTCGGTCGTTCGGTCTTGTGCAGCTGTGTACACCGTCGGGTACGTCGATGTCACGTCGTCCGGTGTCCGTTCACTCGCTCGCGGTGCGTCGACTCGCACCCGTCGATCGGCGACGGGGCCGCTTCGGTGCGGGTTGCGCACCGAGAACGTACGACTGCACGAGGTGGTTCCAGCTGCAGGTTCGGCACACCTCGACCACGTGGACAGAGAATTCCTCCTGGCTGGATGCCAGGCGGATCAGCTCTTCGGGAGTACGCGCGGAACCGGAAACCGGCCCGAGTTTGTCGCCGAAGACCCACGAAACAATAGTCAGCTGCTCCCTGCGGCAGATCGGGCACACCACGTCGCTGCCCCTGCCGTGGAACTTTGCGGCTCGCAGCAGGTAGGAGCCCGCGTCGCAGACCTCCGCCACGCCGCGTTTCCCCGAGTAGACCTGGGCGAGCAGCGACCGTCGCTGCAACGCGTAGTCCACCACCTGCCGCTGAGTTTGCACGGGATCCAGAGTACGTGCGGCCCCTGCACAAGTGGGCGCGGAGGGCGCTCGGTACTGGACACCGCACACGCATTCGGGGCCGACTACGCTTCTGCCGTGGCCCGCCGACAATCCTCGCCGACCCGCGTCCGCGACAGCGATCGCGCCCACGCGCGCACGCATCTCGACGCTGCGCATGCCGACGGCCGGCTCACCGAGGAAGAGTGGCATGACCTCGTCGCACGTGCAGGAACAGCGACAACGCTGCCGGAACTCGCAAGTCTCGTGCGTGACCTGAGGCCCCCGGCCGAGGCCTGAATCGAAATACCCTGCCCGAGCCCGCACGGCCGGTGGTCGTGAATGTGGCCGACGTCGCTGTCGGCGCATTGCTGTGGGAAATCCTATTGCTGTGGGAAATCCTGTTGCCGCGGGGAGCCCTGTGTTCTGCAGGAGTTCCGCTGGTCACCGCTCGAACTCTTCCTCGTACACCTATCGGCACACGCGTATGGTTTTATATATCGGTGCGATATAGTTTCGCATCGCATCACTCGGTTGGGTTCGAACGGACGAAGGAGGTGGCCCACCTTGCTCGAGCTGGCAATCCTCGGGCTGCTTCTCGAATCGCCCATGCACGGTTACGAGCTCCGCAAGCGATTGACCGGGCTATTGGGCGCCTTCCGCGCCTTCTCGTACGGATCGCTGTATCCGACGTTGCGGCGAATGCAGGCCGACGGCCTCATCGCCGAGCAGGATGCCGGAGTTCCCGGGCCGGTGAAGCGGCGCGCTCGTCGCGTCTACCAGCTCACCCCGGTAGGCCGAGAGCGGTTCACCGAATTGGTGGCCGACACAGGCCCACAGAACTACACCGATGACGGATTCGGCGTTCACCTCGCCTTTTTCAGCCGCACGCCCGCGGAAGCGCGGATGCGGATTCTGGAAGGCAGGCGACGCCAGGTCGAGGAGCGCCGAGAAGGGCTCCGCGACGCCATCGGACGGGCGAGCGGCACTTTGGATCGCTACACCCGTCAGCTACACCAACTCGGCCTCGAGTCCAGCGAACGCGAAGTCCGCTGGCTCAACGAACTCATCGCCGCCGAGCAGTCGTCAGCAGCAAGCAGAAAAGAAGGAGAACCCGACCATGGGTGAGAACAGCACCTCGGTGCGCGTGGCCATTGTGGGCGTGGGGAACTGTGCCTCGTCTCTGGTTCAGGGCGTCGAGTACTACAAGGACGCCGACGCCACCACGACCGTCCCCGGTCTGATGCACGTCGAATTCGGCCGTTACCACGTGCGCGACGTCAAGTTCGTCGCTGCGTTCGACGTCGATGCCAAGAAGGTCGGGTTCGATCTCTCCGAGGCGATCAACGCCAGCGAGAACAACACCATCAAGATCGCGGATGTGGCGCCGACCGGCATCACCGTGCAGCGCGGTCACACCCTCGACGGCATCGGCAAGTACTACGCCGAGACCATCGAGCTCTCCGACGCCGAACCCGTCGACATCGTGCAGGCACTGAAGGACGCCGAGGTCGACGTTCTCGTGTCGTATCTTCCCGTCGGATCCGACGAGGCCGACAAGTTCTACGCCCAGTGCTGCATCGATGCGGGCGTGGCCTTCGTCAATGCTCTCCCGGTGTTCATCGCCTCCGACCCGGTGTGGGCGAAGAAGTTCACCGACGCCGGTGTCCCCATCGTCGGCGACGACATCAAGTCGCAGGTCGGTGCCACCATCACCCACCGCGTGATGGCGAAGCTGTTCGAGGATCGCGGTGTCGTGCTCGACCGCACCTACCAGCTCAATGTCGGCGGCAACATGGACTTCAAGAACATGCTCGAGCGTGAGCGTCTCGAGTCCAAGAAGGTCTCCAAGACCCAGGCCGTCACGTCGAACCTCAACGGCCCGCTGGCCGGCAAGGTCCACGACCGCGACGTCCACATCGGCCCGTCCGACTACGTGCAGTGGCTCGACGACCGCAAGTGGGCATACGTCCGCCTCGAGGGTCGCGCCTTCGGTGACGCCCCGCTGAACCTCGAGTACAAGCTCGAGGTCTGGGACTCGCCGAACTCCGCCGGCATCATCATCGACGCGATCCGCGCCGCGATGATCGCCAAGGACCGCGGTATCGGCGGCCCGATCCTCCCGGCTTCCGCATACCTGATGAAGTCCCCGCCGGTCCAGATGGCCGACGACAAAGCTCGCACCGAGCTCGAGGCCTTCATCATCGGCGCCGACTAACTCTCCCCTTTCGTGGCTGAATGTCGCCTTCGTACACTTCGGGTGTATGAAGGCGACATTCGGCCATTCCGGGGTGGTTACGCCATCCGGCGGACCACAGACAACGGCAGCATCTTCATCGCGTACGCGAGCGGAATCCACGGCCACCCCGGCACGTACGCTTTGGCCGGCTCCTTCTCGATCGCCGCAGCCAGTGCGCGACAACCGGTTTCGGTGTCGACGATGAAGGGGACCTTCTTCACCTTCTCGTTGATCTCCGAACGGATGTAGCCGGGGAAGATGGTGCTGACATCGATTCCGGTACCCACCAGGTCCGATCGCATCCCCTCGCCGAGCGCCGCGACACCCGCCTTCGACGCACCGTAGGTCGTCATGTTGCGCGGCACCCCGCGCAGTGCGCTCATCGACGAGATCAGGACGACGTGCCCGGCGCCCCGCGGGCGCATGAGTTCGAGCGCCGCCTCGCTCTGGGCGAGCGCACCGAGGAAGTTGGTCTGCGCGGTCTGCACGTTCGCGTGGAAGTAGCCCGTACCCAACGGCTGTCCCTTACCGAGACCGGCATTGACGATCACGCGGTCGAGACCGCCGAGTTCCTCGTCGAACTCACGGAAGACGGTGAAGACGTCGTCGTGACGGTTGACGTCGAGCGACCGTATCGCGACCGTGATGTGCGGGTGCTCGGCGAGCAGTTCCGACCGCAGTGCGTCGAGACGATCGACCCTGCGTGCCGCGAGTGCGAGATTGCGTCCGCGCGCGGCGAATTCGCGCGCCATCCCGGCCCCGAGACCAGAACTGGCCCCGGTGATGAGGATGTTGCGTCGCTGTGGCCGACTCATCGGCTCTCCTTCTCGAGTTGGTCGATGAGCGCGTTGCACCGGGAGTCGAGGTAGCCGACGACGGCCCAGAAATCCTTGAACGCGGGGTTGGTGGTGTGACCGTGATGGTAGCGGTAGTAGATCTGCTGGGCGATCACCGCGAGCCGGAACAACCCGAAGACCTCGTAGAAGCCCCAGTTGCCCACCCGCAGACCGGTTCTCTCGGAGTAGTACTCGACGATTTCGCGGCGGGTGAGCATGCCGGGCAGATCCGATGGCTGCCGCTTGGTCGCGAGCATCATCGGGTCGTCGTCGGCCTGCACCCAGTACGCGAGCGACGACCCCAGGTCCATGAGCGGGTCGCCGATCGTCGCCAGTTCCCAGTCGAGCACCGCGACCGGCCGCAACGGGTCGTTCTCGTCGAGGACGATGTTGTCGAGTCGGAAATCCCCGTGCACGATCGTCGACGCGACATCGGCGGGCCGAGTCTCGTCGAGCCAGCGGGTGACGCGCGCGAAATCAGGGACGTTGTCGGTCCGGGCCTTCTCGTAGCGCTTGGTCCAGCCCGCGACCTGTCGCTCGACGTATCCGGTGCCACGGCCGAATTCGTCCAGCCCGGTGCTCTCGGGGTCGACGCCGTGCAGTTCGACGAGCAGGTCGACGATCCGCAGACACAGGGAACGGGTTTGTTCCGGTGTCAGGTCCGGGGTGGTCGGTGGGTCGGCGCGCAGGATCGTGCCGGGCACGCGTTCCATGACGTAGAAGTCGCTGCCGAGCACGCTGTGGTCGGTGCACAGGCCGACCATCGCAGGCACGTGCGGGTAGGCCGGTGCGAGCATCGATTGAATGCGATATTCACGCGCCATGTCGTGCCCGGACGACGGCTTCGCTCCGGCCGGCGGGCGGCGCAGCACGAGGTCGCGGTCCGGATAGCGCAGCAGGTAGGTCAGGTTGGATGCGCCCCCGGCGAATTGGCGCACTTCCGGGATCTCGTCGATGCCGGCGTGTTCGCCGAGCCATGCCGCGACGGCCTGGACGTCGAATGTGTCCTCGTCGCGGACCGCCTGCGCGTTGTCGGGAAGTTCGGTCACTCCTGTATCCCCATCTCAGTAGTATTTGCCGAGTTCGAATCGTGCCACGAGCCCTCGGTGCACGTCGTCGGGGTCGCCTACGCGCACGTCCAGGCACCGGCGAGCGGTGAACGACAACCTCGCCGGGTGCCCACCGGGTTCATCGAAATATTCGATCTCGCCGCACTACGATCTCGCCGCACTACGGGCCGTCGCACTCGACGAACCCGCAGCACGCGACGTCACATCCCCGGAATCTGGATCGTGACGCCGGGGAACACCTCGATCTGCGGCGGTAACTGCACCTGCGGCGGAACCTCGATCGGGGGCGCCGGGATCGTGATCGGCGGCAGATCGCCCAGGCCGGGAAGGCCCAATGAGGGTGTGGGACGACCGGTTGTGGTCGGATCGCTGATGCCGGCGTCTGCGGGCACGCCCGCCTGTCCGTCGATCGGGTCGGGCCACGGGAAGCTCTCCACGTCGGTGCCCGCGAGCGCGCCGTCCATCGTGTCCTTCCAGATGTCCGCAGGCAGGCTCGAGCCGTAGATGGAGCCGCCCCACAGGTTGGTGATGGGGCCCGCGTCCGAGGTGCCGATCCACACCGCGGTCGACAGCGACGGCGTGTACCCGACCATCCACGCGTCCTTGTTCATTCCGGTGTCGCCGAGCTGGGTGGTGCCGGTCTTCGACGCCGACGGTCGACCTCCTGCCAGCGCGTGGCCACGCGAGTACGCCGCGACCGGAAGCAATGCCTGGCTGACGTTGTCGGCGACCGCTGATTCGATGCGCTCCTCGCCGGGAGATGCGGGCCGGTCGAGCAGCACGTCACCTTCGGCAGTGACGACCTTCTGCACGAAGTACGGTTCGTGGAACGTGCCCGACGCCGCCAGGGTCGCATTCGCCGACGCCATGTCGATCACGCGCGCTTGATATTGGCCGAGCACGATGCCGCCCTCGGGAATGCCGTTGGCCTCGGTGAGCGAGGTCCCCTCGACTCCGGGGATCTCCATGGGGATGCCCGCGTCGTGCGCCGCGTCGGCAATCTTCTGCGGACCGTTCTTCATCGACATCATCAGCCGGTAGAAGCTGGTGTTCAGCGACCGCTTCGTCGCCTCCGCGATCGTGCACCTACCGCACGATTCACCTTCGACGTTGTTGATCTCGAGGTTGCCGATCGTCAGCGGGGTGCTGTCGTAGCGGGCACCGAGACCGATGCCCTCTCGCAGAGCCGCGACGAGTCCGAACACTTTGAACGACGAACCGGTCTGCAGCGGCGCCTGTGCGTAGTCGTACCCGGCACCGTCCTCGCCGCCGTAGTACGCCCGCACCGCCCCCGAGTTCGGGTCGACGGACACCACGGCGGTCCGCAGGTCCTCAGGTTCGCCCTCGAGGTTGCCCCGCGCCGCGTCGACAGCGGCCTGCTGGGCCACAGGGTCGATCGTGGTGACGATGCGCAGGCCCTCCGTGTTGAGTTGCTGCTCGCTGATGCCGGCCGCGCCGAGTTCACGCAGCACCTGCGACCGGATCAATCCCTCCGGACCGGGCGCCTCGTTTGCGCGCGCCAGCTGGTCGGACGGGACGGTTTCCGGGAAGACCGCTTCCGCGCGCTCTCCGGACTCCAGCACGCCCGTGTCGACCATGCCGTCGAGGACGTAGTTCCAGCGTGCTTCGATCGCGGGGCGGTTGAACTCGGGATCCAGCGACGACGGTGTCTGGATCACGCCTGCGAGGACCGCGCCCTCGGAGACCGTCAGATCGCCGACCGGCTTGCCGAAGTACGCCTGCGAGGCCGCGGCGATGCCGTAGGCGCCCCGGCCGAAGTAGATGGTGTTCAGGTACGCCTCGAGGATCTCGTCCTTCGACCACTCGCGGGCCATCTTCGAGGAGATGACCAGTTCCTTCATCTTGCGAGTGAGGGTGCGGTCGGCGCCGACGAGCACATTCTTGACGTACTGCTGGGTGATCGTGGAGCCGCCACCGGCGGTGTCCTTACCCATGACGTTGTCGCGGGCCGCGCGAGCGAATCCGGACACCGAGAAGCCGGGGTTGCTGTAGAAGTCGCGATCCTCTGCGGAGAGCACTGCGTTGCGGACATGCACGGGGACCTCGTCGATGCCGACTTCGACGCGGTTGCCTTCAGGAGGCACGATCCGCGTGATCTCGGTGGTGTCGTCCGCCGCGTAGATCCGGGCGATCTGGTTGGTGGTCATGTCGGACGGGCGGGGAACCTCTGCCGACATGTACGCACCGGCGAACACGCCCAGTGGCACGAGCACCAGCAGTGCCACCACCGCGAACACGACATATCGGACTATTCGCCACAATCGCGGCTTCGAATCAGCGGAAGACCGTCCGCGGTTGGACGTCGACGGATTCGGGGAGCTCACACGTACCACTTTCTCCGGGATGGGACTCGGCAGATTCTTCCATCCTGCCGACCGTATGGTACGAAGTCACGCGCAGAAGTGACGCACACGGCACTAGGACGTATCCGTGCGACGCCACGCGCGGTATGTGAACCACCACGCGAGCGCGAATGCTGCCAGCACCAATGACGGCACGATACCGGGCTCCGGTGACACCATTTCTGCGACCGCCCCCACCGCCGCCATCACGGCGAAGACCGTGATGACACCGAGCATCATCTCGAGCCGCTGGCGGCGGGGGAGACGACGTCTCACGACTTCACGCCACCCGCCGTCAGACCCGAGATGATCCGGCGCTGGAAGACCAGCACCATCACGACCAGCGGCACCATCACGAGCGTGCCACCCGCCATGATCGACGCATACGGCGTCACATACGGGTCCGTGCCCGTGAACCGCGCCATCGCCACGGTCACCGGGGCCGTTCGTTCACTCGAGAGCTGCGACATGAGCAGGTATTCGTTGACCGTCGCGATGAACGCCAGGATCGCGGTGGTGAACAACGCCGGGGCCGCGAGCGGCAGCATCACCAGACGGAACGCCTGCCCTCGGGTCGCGCCGTCGATGCGCGCGGCCTCCTCGAGTTCCCACGGCAACTCGGAGAAGAACGAGGTGAGCGTGTACACCGTCAGCGGCAGCACGAACGAGATGTTCGGGATGATCAACGCCTGGTAGCTCCCGATCCAGCCGATATCGGTGAACAGCTGGAACAGCGGCGTCACGAGCGCGACGACCGGGAACATCGACGCGCCGAGGATGATGCCGGTGACGAAATACTTTCCCCGGAACTCGAAACGCGACAGCGCATACGCGGTGAACACACCGATCAGCAACGCGATCGCGGTAGTGGCGCCCGCGATGATGACACTGTTGAGCAGCGCGCGGGAAAAGTTGACCTTGGCGTCGGGGTCGAGGGCGTCGGCGAAGTTCTGGAGGGTCGGATTCGTCGGCCACAGACTCGTGCTGAACGTATCGGCCGGATCGCGCAGCGCCGTGACGACCATCCAGTAGCACGGGGCGAGGCCCCAGACGATGATGAGCGCCACCCCGAGGTACGTACCGATCGAGCCCAACCGGAACCTGCGCGCACGCTTCGGACCGGGGCGTGGCGTCTTGTCGGCAGGCGTCTCGGTGGCGGTGATCGTGCCGGTCATACCGCGTCTCCCTTCCGCTGCTTCTCCTGCGTACTGACCGCGTTGGCGCCGAGGAACCGCACCAGGACGAAGGCCACCGCGAAGATGATGAGGAACGTGATCGTCGACAGTGCGGACGCCGAGTTGGCGCCCTGGCGCATCTGGTCGACGACGAGCACGGAGATCGTCGAGGTCGCGGGGTTGGAGCCCATCATGATGGCGGGCAGGTCGTACATGCGCAGCGCATCCATCGTGCGGAACAGGATTGCCACCATGAGCGCGGGCTTGACCAGCGGCAACGTGATCTGAGTGAAGCGTTGCCAGGCGTTCGCGCCGTCGACCTTCGCCGCCTCGTACACATCCGACGGAATCATCTGCAGACCCGCGAGGATGAGCAGCGCCATGAACGGTGCGGTCTTCCACACATCGGCGACGATGATCGCGAAACGGGCGGGCCACGGATCGGCGGTCCACAGGATGTCGGTGCCGAGCATCTTGTTGGCGATACCGTCGTTGGCGAAGATGAAGAACCACAGCTTGGCGGTGACGGCGGTGGGGATGGCCCACGGCACGAGGACCGAGGCGCGCAGCAGACCGCGGCCGCGGAACGACTTGGCCATCACCAGCGCCATGGCGAAACCGACCACGGTCTCGATCGACACCGTCACGCCCGTGAAGAAGAACGTGTTGAAGATCGACTGCCAGAACTGGGAACCGAGAGTGCCGGGCGGGCAGGAGATCGATCCGGTGGCAGTACCGCAGGTCTGGGTGATCCAGCGGGTGTAGTTCTCGATACCGACGAACCCGCCCGTGACGAACCGGCCGGTGTCGGGGTCGAGTGTCTTCGCGTCGCCGTGCAGCGACATCCAGATCGCTCTTCCGAGCGGGTACAGGATGATGACCGCGAGGACGATCATCGACGGCGCGATGAACATCCACACCGGCACCTTCCGCCGGGACTTCGCCGGAGGCGCGGTCAGCGGCGGCGGCGCGGGCGTGCGGTGCCGTCCGGCCACACGTCCGCGGTCGGGGTAGCAGGCGGCGTAGAGCTGGAGCGCCTCCTGGACGGTGATC